>JAMWDC010000205.1 GCA_023819025.1 Candidatus Omnitrophota bacterium
TTCCTCATACTGCTTGAGCGGGACAAGTAACCGCTCAATACTGCGCTGAGATTGACCGTGTTCGTTTTTCAACCAAGCGGCCAGCTTTGCATAACTTCGTTTCATCAAGTAGGTGCGGATTTTGCCTGAGGCAATATTCAATTCCCTTTGCAAAAGCGGTTCGGTTTGCTGGATGGCTTTCAACCGGGCTTTTGCATTCGTCCATGTGGTCACAAGAGTATCCGCGGTACCTGGCTTGGCACCCATCAAGACCAGCCGATCCCGAATAGGTTTAAGCTCGTGGCGCCACTTATCTAAAGGATCTTTGTACCGTAAAACAATCCGCAAGGCACGGTGTTGTTGACATCCCATTTTCATTAAGCTTTGCATTTGTTTTTGTTTCCGGACCCAGACTTTTCTGGGATTCGACCAGCTGAAAACAATCCCTGCAGCATCCCCTTTCTTGATCCCCATCTTCACCAGATCGTCCCGCACAGGTTTGAGATCCTCCTGCCATTTTTTCAGGGCACTTCGCCGTGTCACGGAAAACCGTATCGCCTGATACGGAGGTACGCCATCCCGCATGAGTTGACTGCGCAAACGCTTCGCTTGGGTCCATTGTTTCTGCGGATCTATCCATCGGGTCACAAGATAATTTGCCATGCCTGTCGCGAGGCCGCTTTGAACGAGCACATCGCGGACGGGCCTTAGCTTCCTTCTCCAATGCTTGATTGGATCGGCATAGACACAGACGATTCGGACGGCTAGGGTCTTTGATACTTGATCTGCCATGATCTTTTCAATCCAATCGAGCGGGATCATTCTTTGGAATAGTAATTTTCGAATTTGCCGGCCAGAAAACATCGGTTTTCCGATGGAATTTTTCTTCGCCTGGTATTTCTCCTTCTCCCGCCGGATCAACTTGAGAAACCGGGCAACACCGAAGGTACGATAACTTAAAATCCTTTCCTGGTCCCGCTGGAGGAAAAAGTAATCTGCCCGCAAGCGAAGCGAATCCTCTCGAATCCTGGAAACCGCATGGGCCAAGTCCATCCTTTCGGATCGACTCAATCCTCGATTTTCAAAACGCTTCGCCAATAAGTCCGCGTAATTTCGCTCTTTGACCGTAGAAACGCCGCCTGCAAAACCCAACCCGCTCCGATCACGCGGCCTCCCGCGCGTCCTCAACTGACCGAATGCCAGCTTCGGCATCCTCGCTTCGGAGCGGCCAGATAAATGACGAATGGCAAATGACGAATGATGAATAGCTTCTGCATCTTTCGCTAAAGCCTGCTCAGTCGTACTTCGTAATTCGTACTGCGTCATTTGTTGACCCTGCACCTCAGAGAGAAAGTTCCATGACGTTTCAGGGGCGCTGCGGATAAACGTCTGAAACCACGGATGTGAAGGTCCTTCGGGCTCGAACCGGCGGAAGTCAGCCGGACCAGGTGCGTTGAGATCGTTCTCCAGATCGGAGCCGTAACCAACCTGTAAGACCCGCACTCCGATCCTTAGATGACTGCGTAAGGTTGCGGCAAGTTTTCTGGTATCGAACGTTCCATGAACATAGTAATAAACGATATCCGCTTTCTGAAAATACGGAGCGAACGCCGCCTCGTTATAATCACCCTGGAGAAGTTGAACCTGCCCTTCCTTGATCCAGTTGACGTCAATGGCTTTCTGCAAAATCTTCCGGCTATCCTCAAAAAAGCGTTCGTCATACTCGATTCCGATCACCCTGGCATTCGGATGCCGCAGGGCAAGACGAATCGCATAATCCCCCTGTCCGCTCCCGGCATCGAGAACAGTCACGATACCTTCAGCCGGTATCTGCATAAGATCGATACTTCGATGAGCTCGCCACGCATCCAAAGGTGTATGCCGTCCCACTCGAGTCACACGCGATTCTCTGACTACTCCTGCTTCCTTAAATAACCAATCCATCTTCCGCTCAATCTCCCTTTGATATTTCTCGAGCTCCGAATGATCTTCCGATTCCTCCATCACCGCCGGTGAGACCGCAATAGGCAATTTCCCTCCCTGCGCCTCGGCCCGCGGCACATCTTCGGCAGGCTTGCCCGCCGTCTGAGTGGCCGGTTGTCTTTCTTTGCGTTTATCCATGTTTAGTGAAGGACGCGTCTCAGAGCGGGCGGAAGCTCCTGGCTCGTTACCGGACGGACGACGCTTTTCGAGATCACCGATCACCCGAGGAACTCCGGAGGCTTTACTGACCGTGCCGGGCTGAGGCTGATTCGAAGACTCAGACAGCCCGGCACCCACAGTAACGCCTCCAGAGCTTCGCGCTTTGGCGATTTCCGTTGGTGGAATTTCAAAATCCCGTGCCAATGAATCGATCAAACCGTCCCGCTGGTAATCATCCAAGGAAAACAACGTGGTGTGGGTCTGTACGATACGGACGAGCAGGCTGTAAAGATTCGCTGTTTTTTTTCCTGAAACCAACGATGGTTCCTGTAAAACCTTGGCGATGTCATTGATGCTCAAAATGCCGGTAAGCCTCTGAAGAAACTTCTGGAAGTTTTGAAAGACAGGATTGAGGATGCGGCTTCCGGTTTTCCCGCCTTCGATCTTAAAATGGATGCATGCGGCTTGATAGAGCTTCAGCAGCCACCAATCCGCCCGAAATCGATCCGCCGGCGAGCCGCGGATGATGCCGAAGTGTTCGAGGAATAAAGCGTAAGCTTGGCGAAAGGACTGGCCGCGCGCTGCGGCCGGATCCATTGGCATTTGTCGCCTGATTTTCTTCATCTCGGAAAAATAAATTCGAAGAAACCAGTGGATCCGGTTTGAGATTTCGATCTGTCTTTGCGCCCGCTCAAGAAAACTTTCTAATTGAGCTTGTGCCTGGGAAGCTTCGTCATTTTTGCGCTGTGCCTGTGCCGTTTGCATTTTTACATGAGCACTCCAAGCACCGAACACGAGGCTGCGTAAATTTTCCAGATCCGGCTCTGATCTGAATACAAACCGCTCATTTTCGAGATTACGCCGCATCCCGTAATTATGATTCTGAAAACGAGTTTTGTCCCCGGCGCTTACAGCCTGCTTCATTTCCGTGATGTGCCACGCAAGACGTTGGTTCCTCGATGCGACGTCTTCAAGGAGTTCCGCCAGCCGGCCGCGGAAGATCCCCCCGATCGTAAAACCGACTTCCTGCCAACGAACCCGATATAAATCCCCGGCAAGCCCAAGGGCATGAAACGCCGATTCCCAATCGTCCGATTCCACAAGACTCATGGCCGCATGGACTGCACGCTGGCTCAATTTCTTTTCCACAACCCAGCGAGGATGAATTGTTTGGACGAGAGAAGAAAGTTCATCGGCGACTTGAATTTTAACGTGTTCATAATCCGCCGCATTCAAGGTTTGACCAACCTGCAATTTGGACTGAATCACCCCTATCCGGTCGATAAAACTTCTTGCTTGATCATAATAATCAAATTCGTCGGACAAGGTATCGTAGCAAGACCAGATGGCCTCCCACAGGGTGATATAGGGTTTCTCTCCGGCCACCGGCCCAGTCTCGCCTTCTTCGGATTCGGACTGGGCATAACCGCCCTGCTCCATGACAATCTGCCGGCCGCCTTTGACCACGGGCTCGTGCCTGACCTTGCCTCGTTTTGCGGGATATTGAAGAACCCTTTGATATGCCTCGTCCGCAAGACGGCGATATTCCTTGCCTAACTGGGCAGTCACTTGGGTCAAACTTTGGACTGCGCCGCGAAGACTGTCGACCTTCATCTGTTCAAGCGCCCTGTTGAGCCCTTGAATGATTTCCTTCTGCAGCTTTGCATCGTACCAGCGAAACGCCGGTAAAATTTGATCACGCACTGTCTCGACTGCAGTTTGAATCCGTAACATTTCCTTCTGAATTCCGGACAGCCTCTCGCGACGTCCTGACTTAGCAAGTATTTCCAAGAGGAAAATCGCTTCTGTCGACAAATCCCGGAATGCCCTCCGGTATCTTTCTGCCTCTCCCGCCCTCCCTTCTCTTGACTCGGAACGAATCTGAGTCCGAATCATTTCCTCACGACCGGGATCGCGGTGAGCCTCGTCTTCGGTTCCACGCCCGGAGAAACGCCGGTCTCCTTGAGAAGGTTTTGACCAATAAAACCAGCTTCCGGCAAGCAGGCTTTCGGTATGAGGCATCAGCAGGTCGGCGCGTATCGGTCCCGGAGCAAGAACCGCGTAGGTCGGATCTGCCGAGGTTGACGGCGCGATAAGCTTTAAAATATTCTGCTCAGTCAATTGACCTTTCCGATCCAAACGGTAGATCCCTTCAAGAAACCGATCCATCGATACGAGCAGTTTTTTCTTCCAATCAGGAATCTTCTTGTGGGACACGACTTCATCGAGGAACCGGGTGTATTCGCGCGCCTCGGACAACCTTTCTCGGGATGCAAGATCTCGGATGATTTGATCGCGCCATGAACGCAAAAGACATGCGAAATTGTCAT
>JAMWDC010000206.1 GCA_023819025.1 Candidatus Omnitrophota bacterium
TCCGAAATCTCACAAAGGTGATTATGGCCGTATCTTCATCTTGGCTGGTTCGGAAGGTCTGACGGGAGCGGCGCATCTTGCCGGAATGGGTGCCCTTCGTATGGGTGCGGGATTGGTTACGGTGGGTGTTCCCCTCAAAGTCTATCCGATCATTGCCAGACGTGAGGCGGAAGTCATGGTGCGGCCTTTTCCTTCCACCCGGGAGGGGACTTTGGCAGACAAAGGTTTTGGATTGCTTCAAAAATTCCTCAAGTCGCAGAATGTTCTAGCGTTAGGACCCGGCCTCTCGCAAAATCGGGATACTCAGAAATTAATACGCCGTCTTGTGGCTCGGACATCCCTTCCAGTAGTTATTGATGCCGATGGTTTGAATGCCTTTTGCGGTTACTTATCCAGCCTCAAGAAATCCCGCGGTCGTGCGGTCTTAACGCCTCATCCAGGTGAATTTGTCCGACTTTTTTCCGGGGATCTGACATCCGAAGAGGCTGTCCGTAGAAAAAGAGCCGTTGAAATTGCCTCAAGATTTGGTGCCGTCTTGGTTTTAAAAGGACATCGGACGGTTGTAGCGGCTCCCTCCGGGCAAGTGTATGTCAACGCTACCGGGAACCCCGGGATGGCCACAGGAGGTACGGGTGATATTCTTACGGGAATGATTGCTGCCTTGATCGGGCAGCATTTTTCTCTGTTTGATGCGGCACGGTTCGGTGTTTATATCCACGGGTTGGCGGGTGATCTCGCTGCCAGAGAAATCGGGCAGATTAGTTTAACAGCTGGGGATATCCTTCAGTTTGTACCGTTAGCCATCCAGAAATCCAGAGGAAAGACGTTATAAAATCCCTTCAATCTCAAGTCATATCGCCATCCCTAACTGATTGTCGGTGTTAAGGATATGTAAATTAATATCAATATGACAGTCAAAACATAACAAAATCGAAGGTATAATAATGATTGTGGTGTTTTGATATTCCAGTTTGAGAAACGACTGGAAGCTGTCGTTAAGATTTTTAGGGAAAATCAAGAGGGAACATGCATCTAAAACTTTTCTTGGTTTTCATTATTCTTTTTGTTATGACCACTGTTCTTCTGTTAACGGGTAAGGTCGTTGAGTTTCTCCTCGTGCTGAAATCCTTCGTGATGTTTGTCATAAATTTTTTAATCGGGCTCGGTATCATATGGCTTTTCGGAGCATCCCTCATCTATCTATGGGGATGGATTATTAAGTTTTTTAAGGGTAGAAAGCAAAAGAAAAAAGTTATAAAACGAGTCGCGCTTAGAAGGCCCACAACGTCGCCGCAGCCGTAAGATGGGCCTTTCATTTCAATTCCGAAGTCACATGATGGACTGAGTTTCTCAGCAATATACGATATCCGCGGATTATATTCCGTTTTACTGATTCAACCATTCTCATTCTAACTATTCAGTGCGTTGCTCCGGTTACCCTCCCCTTGATTTATGAAAGTGGAGGGAGAAAGTGGGGTTTTTGATACCCAACTGTCCTGCCCCCTTCAGAAAACAGGGAAGGAACTGGAACAACTCATTATTCACCTTATTCACGTTACATTGGCTTACCTACATGTCTCGTATCGGTAGAAATTTTGAAGAAATGGACCCATAGGGATGATTGCAGGCGCATCGTTGTGCCATAAATAAACAGCGTCTCTGGCGGGCAGTGATAACGTAGCGTCTCTATGATCAATAAGTTGGCATAAAAAATGAATCATTTTTGAATGGCTTTAAAATTAATCGATGGTGGATAAACGATGCTGAAATTCGACCGGATGACTCAGAAGGTTCAAGAAGCTTTTGAAACTGCTGTATCTCTGGCACGTCAATATGCTCATCAGGAAGTCGATTTGGAACACCTAGTTTGGGTTCTTCTCTCCCTGGAGGATAGTCTAGCTGTTTCTGTATTGACGAAGCTGAATGTGCCGATTGCCAGTTTTAAAAATGAAGTCGAGCAGATTCTTCAATCGAAACCTAAAGTTACGGGGACTCGTGAAGAATACTTGTCGGAACGCTTCAAAAAAGTTATCGATGCGGCTTTCTATGAAGCCCAATCCTTGGGTGACGAGTATGTTAGTATCGAACACCTCCTGCTGGCGGTTTCCCAAGATAAAGATGACCGGTTCGGCGCATTGTTGCGAAAATACCAGATCGAGAAAAATACCCTGCTCAGAATTTTAAAAGACATCCGAGGTGCCCATCGTGTTACGGACCCCCATCCGGAAGAAAAATATCAAGCACTGGAACGGTATGGACGGGATTTGACCGAGCTCGCCCATCAGGGGAAACTGGATCCTGTGATCGGCAGGGATTCAGAGATCCGCCGTGCAATACAAGTTTTATCCCGGAGGACAAAAAATAATCCCGTACTCATCGGAGATCCAGGTACAGGGAAAACCGCTATTGTCGAAGGATTGGCCCAACGTATCGACTCGGGTGACGTCCCGACGATCTTGAAGAAGAAGCGGATTATTGCCTTGGATATTGGGTCTTTGATCGCAGGCACGAAGTATCGCGGTGAATTTGAAGATCGTTTGAAGGCGGTTCTTAAGGAGATTCAGGCTAAAAACGGAGAGATTATCCTCTTTATCGATGAGCTGCACACTATGGTGGGAGCGGGCAAAGCCGAGGGTGCCGTCGATGCTTCCAATATGTTAAAGCCCGCACTGGCACGAGGCGAACTTCGATGTATCGGGGCCACGACCTTGGACGAATACAGAAAATATATCGAAAAGGACAAGGCCCTCGAACGCCGATTTCAACCGATTTATATCGGTGAACCCGATTTGCAGGACACGATTGCCATCTTGCGCGGTCTGAAGGAACGATATGAGGTTTACCACGGCGTTAAGATTACGGACGATGCTTTGGTGGCGAGCGCAACCTTATCGAATCGGTATATCACGGATCGGTTTCTTCCGGACAAGGCCATCGATTTGATCGATGAGGCGGCCTCCAAGTTGCGTATCGAGATCGACAGCCTGCCCACAGAGATTGACGAGTTGGAGCGTCGGATCATGCAGTACGAAATCGAACGGCAAGCGCTTCGGAAGGGAAGGGACGAATCCTCCAAGGAAAGGTTGGCGAAGCTGGAACAGGATTTGTCCGAGATTAAGGAAAAGTCGAGTCAAATGAAAATGCGGTGGGAAAACGAAAAGGGGGTCATCGAACGGATCCGCAGGATTAAGGAGGATATCGAGAAGGTCAAGATTCGTGCAGATCGTTTTGAGAGAGACGGACAACTTGATAAGGTGGCTGAGATCCGTTACGGAATTTTAAGGGAGTTGGAGGCGAATTTGATCAAGGAAAATGAGAAGCTTCACAAGTTTCAGGCCGGAGGAAAGATGCTTAAAGAGGAAGTGGACGAGGAAGATATTGCCCAGATTGTGTCGAAATGGACGGGAATCCCGGTTTCCAAATTGATGCAAGGTGAAATTCAGAAGCTTGTGGAAATGGAAGAAAAGTTAAAGGAAAAGATTGTTGGCCAGGATTCCGCCATCGAACTTATTTCGAAAGCCATTCGCAGATCCCGTGCCGGTCTCTCCGATACTGAAAGACCCATCGGATCGTTTATATTTCTCGGGCCGACGGGGGTCGGTAAGACTTATTTGGCGAAAACCCTGGCGTGGTTTCTGTTCGATAACGAAAATTCGATGGTCCGGATCGACATGTCTGAATATATGGAAAAACATTCCACCAGTCGATTGATCGGTGCACCGCCGGGTTATGTCGGTTATGAGGAAGGAGGACAGCTGACCGAACGGATCCGGCGCAGGCCGTATGCCGTTATCCTCTTTGACGAGATCGAGAAGGCACATCCCGATGTCTTCAATATCCTCCTGCAGATTTTGGAGGATGGTCGTCTGACCGATGGACAAGGTCACCTCGTGAATTTTAAAAATACGGTGGTGATTATGACGTCCAACATCGGAAGTCACTATTTCCAAGAGGATACGCTGTCTCCGGAAGATCGTAGAAGCAAAGCCCTGGAGGCGCTCAAGCAACAATTCCGGCCCGAGCTGATGAATCGAATCGACGAAATCGTTGTCTTTAACAAATTGACCGAACGGGATATCGGAAAAATTGTAACGCTTCAGCTCAAGGAACTGGAAAAGAAACTTGAACCCCGCCATCTCCAGTTGATTGTAAGCGAGAAGGCAAAGAGGAAGCTGGCAGAAGAGGGATACGATCCCGATTATGGCGTACGGCCATTGCGGCGGCTGATTCAGAGAACCATTCAGGATGAACTGGCATTGAAATTGTTAAAAGGGGAATACCGTGACGGGGATCGTATTGTTGTCGATGTCGATCCCAAAACCGGTCAATTCAAGTTTTAACTGCTCAGTTTGACCGTTTTTTTAAGTTGCCATAAGCAACTGGTTTAGTTTTCTCACAGAAACCATTTTGTGTTTTCGGGATTGCAAATGCTCAATCATGTCGTTCCA
>JAMWDC010000207.1 GCA_023819025.1 Candidatus Omnitrophota bacterium
GAACGAGGTGTTATAAACGGGGAAACCCCAAGAAAAATTTATGCGCTGGATGATCTTTTTGCCATTGCCGAGGTCGTTTTCTATCCGAGCACATCCGAAGGTTTCGGCCGGGAGATCATTCGATCAGCGAGGGCCGGATTGCCTGTCTTTGTTTATCCTTACCACGTGTTTCAGGACGAACTCCAGGATCTTGGCATCGCCCAAGAACGGACTTTCCCCGTGGTGACAACGCATCCGGCCGACTTTTCGGCGAGAAGGCGCTTATTCGACAGGAGAAACGTAGATCAGGAATTTAGAGAGTTGATGGCCGAGGTCGAAGATTTGATCGGCGACGAAGACAAAAGACAAAAAATCGGGCAAGAGAAGCGCCGGAAGGCCGAACGTTATTTCTCGCTCGAACAGCTCAAACGGCAAATTCGCTATGCGGTTGAAAAGGCGATCACGCTGCATGCCATTGAATACGATGTGGTACAGAAATTTTCACCGGCAGAAGAAGAGAAACTTCTCGGTCTATTGCCGGCTCTCAATGAAGCGATTACTTATTTTTCAAATCAAGTTAGGCTCGGAGATGACGAGACATCAAGAGAACGAGCGCGGGAAATTTCCATCGCCCTTCGCGTGCTCAGGCGCGAGCGATACATCCCGGCGGTCCAAAAGGCCTTCGATGAATTGTCCAAAAATCTTCTGTGTGAACTCCCGCGCCAGCGCAGGCTGATGCAGGCCGTGGCCCGGGTGACCGGGTTGGATCAGGAATACCGTCCGCGTGATTACATGCCTATTCCCATGCTTCGCGATATTCATCGGCGCCGACTTTGGGCGGATGTAGTAAAAGATCATCGCGTAGTCGAGATGCTCATTCGCGAATACGATTGGTTTAAAAAATATTTAGCCGAGCACGAACCGGACACCCATAAACCCAGGATCATATATTTCTCAAAGGAATTCGGATTTAAGACCGTGAAAAATTATTCCGGAGGGCTCGGCATCCTCGCCGGCGATCATGCCCGCGGGGTCTCGGACGCAAAGCTCAATTTCGGCGCGGTGGGACTGCTTTACGAAGCCGGCTATTTCTTTCAAATCGTGGATAAAGACGGAAATCAAATCCGTAGAGATGAAGAAATCAATTTCAAAGACCTGCCTCTGCTTGAGGCCGGACCTAAGACAGCCAAATACCCTGAAGGCACGCCCGTCGTGATCGACCTTCCTTATGAAGGACGTGTTCTCAAGGCCAAGGTCTGGAAAATGCTTTACGGCAATACGCCCATTTATCTGCTTGATGCCAATATCGAAGAAAATCCGGAAGAGTATCGGGTGATTACCAAAAGGCTTTATGACAGCAGTCTGGGAACCAAAGAGAGGCTGATGCAATACTATGTGAAAGGTGCCGGTGGAATCATTGCGCTTCGAAAACTTCAAGAATTGGGCATAGAGCCCACCTATGACATTGTTCATCTCAATGACAATCATCCCGTATTCGCGCCCATGCAAATGGTTAAATTCACCATCGACGAACTAAAGGCGCAACGGGATATCCCGGACGAAGAAGCGTTTGAAGCCGCGCTTGCGATGGTCCGGGCCAAGACGGTCTTTACGACCCATACCCCGGTGCTCGCAGGTAACGAATCGGAGGCCTATAACGCGGCAACCGGCGAACGTCCCATGCTTGATTTTATCAAACAAATATTCGGGGGGAATTCCTACGCAGTGGAACGCATGTACGGGTTGGGGTTTCATGAGGCCCACGGGGGGGCGTTTAATCTCACGGTTTTTCTTTTAAATACTGCCGGTCACCGCAATGCGGTCAGCAAACTGCATGGCCATACGGCAAGGAAGATGTGGCAGCGTCTCTTTCCGGGAGTGAGTCTTGACGAGGTTCCTATCAGCCACATCGTTAATAGCGTGCATTCCCCGTATTGGATGGCGTCTGAGATTGAAGATCTCTTCACGAAGGTTTTTGGCGATCACGAACTCCGTGATCTGGTATTACGCTGGCATCGGGCCTTGGAAGGGAAGGAGAAAGACGAAGCCGCCGAGGAGATGAAAAAACATTTTGCGGACCCAGAATGGCGGACCCGGCATATCCCTGTGGATCGGCGACAATTATGGAGAATTCATCAACACCTCAAACAGGAGGCCTTGGACGAAATCCGCCGCAGGACGCAAGAACGCCATGCACGGGGAGATGCCACAGACCGGGATCTTGAAGATGCCATGTCGTTGAACCGTGACACCCTCACGTTTGGATTTTTCCGGCGGTTTGCCGAATACAAACGGGCCCTCCTTCTTTTGGAAGACGAAGATGACAGAGGAGGGATGGGCAGAATCTATCGCCTGATCGAAAAGGCGAAAAGGTACCAGCGTCCGATTCAGCTTGTGATCGGCGGCAAGGCTCACCCCAGGGATACACGGGCCATTCCGATGATAAAAAGGCTCATCGAATATCAGAAAAAAGTTCAGGCCTTGAATACCCCCTGGCTCAAGATTGTTTTTGTCGAGAACTACAATATTGAACTTGCCCGGTATCTGGAATCGGGTATGGACATATGGCTGAATTCGCCGAGGCGGCCCCTGGAAGCGTCCGGAACGAGCGGCGAGAAGGCCGGCATGAATGGAGTCCTAAATTTGAGTTCCAAGGACGGATGGGAGGTCGAGGGGATTGTTGACGGATGGAATGGTTTTCTCTTCGGGGTGGATACCGAAGACGGCAATGATTTCGCCGATGCCGAAGCCCTCTATCATACTCTCGATACGGTCCTCGAGCTTTATGACCCTCAAGGAAACGAAGAATGGATTGATAAAATGATCCACTCGATTATTACAACATTCTTTGCATTCGGTATGGAACGTTTCATTCAGGATTACGATCGCCAGTTGTATCAATCGGCCTGGACAAGTAGCCAGGAAATGACCGTTGAGCGGGCCCTTCAAGTTGCGCGCGAGCGACTCGCTCTGCGTAAACGGCTTGAATCGAACCGCGGAAATGAACGTCCGGATGTGATCAAGGTCGAATATCCGCGTTACGCGGCAGTGGGTGAGGAGATGGAGGTTAAAGTGGAGGTCGACTTCAAGCGTACCCATATCGATGATTATGCCGTGGATGTTATTTTGGAGCCAGATATCAAAACGAAATCCTTTCCTTTGGGGCGCAGGACCGGAACGGTTCAGCATCTTGGAGACAGCCGATATCAATTGACCTTCCGGATTCCTGTTGCCGATGAGGGATACTACAAGCTCGTCGTCCGCGTCATGCCGCTCGATGCCATTGCTTGGAAAACGGACGGCAGAGGCGTTTATGAGCTTCATGCACCCAACCAGGAAATTGTCCGTTATTGGGACAGCGAAAAAAACAATTCGCAAATCCCGAAAATTAGAGGGAGCTATCGCCAGCTTCTCGATTTTCGCATTCAGGCCGTGAATAATCGTAATGAGCCTATCTCGCAGGGCATGCTCTTGTATATTCACGTTCCGGAGGCAGCCAAGGTAAATGATGTAAAATTTGCCTCGGCCCAGACAAACTTTAGACAGAATGCAATTTCTATGACGCATGTACCCGGTACGGATATTTGGGCTGTCGTAGTCCCGGAAGGTTATGATTTACAGGCGGGATTCGGTTTTGTCATCGACGTGGATGGTTATGTAGACAAAATGGGGAGGCCTGGAAGATGGTCCACCGGCCATTATCCGCCAAACGCACCCGGCGGCGCCACGATTCATATTGATCCGCAGGATCCCTTATTTAGTATCACAAAGGCCCTCGAAGTCCTGGAGCAACTGGTCTCGCCTTCAGAGGAGCTAGAAGCAGAGGTTGCTCAGCCGTTAACGGATCCTTTGATCCCAACTTATGCGATTACATCCGCAGATGCGCATACCTTACTCAGGCAGGCCATGGGTGAAAGAGAGAGTTTCTATTTCGCACAGAGGCGGGATGACCCCGAAGGATATTCCAGCACCCCGGGATTTCTCGGCTTGGTGGAAGCATGCCGTAAACTCCGAAATGAGACCCCTGAAAAATTCAACGCGATGCTTCTTTATCATGCTGCCAATGGTGATGATTCGGGAGATCGCAAGGGAGGCGATTTTTTCTATGTTGTGAGGACTGCTTTTTTACAAGCCTTAGAAGGATTGCCTCAGTTGAAGCGAAAAGCTGGACAGTTGGCACGCAGTGTGCAGAAGGCCGTACGGCCGGGAACCAAGCTCGAAAATAGCCTCCGTCTTGTCCAAATGATGGATACCCTAGCCCGCGATGTGGCTTGGAGAATTTATTCTGATTTTGTGCAGGGCGATCCGGTGGCACGCGAGTTCGTCGAAAATGACCGCTACCGTAGGTTGCTTCTTGAAAATCTGATTTTGCGGCTTGACGAAGCCGTTTCTTCAGGCCGAGCCGTCAAGATACCGACACGCGATACAGAAGCCCATATTCGTTCTTATGCGGTG
>JAMWDC010000208.1 GCA_023819025.1 Candidatus Omnitrophota bacterium
CCGTATCCTCATATTTATTTTTATACCGCAGGTATCCATCCTCGGCGGTCTGAAGATCTTCAGAACTTACATCATTAAGGCATCCCGGGGCGATATTCTCGGCTTCAATTACCTTACCCGTTGTGCAATGGCGGATGCGTTGCAACCTGCCATTTTCTTTTTCTTCTCGCCAATCACACCTGTCATAGGCAATCACTTTGCCGTCACCCTCACGATAGACTATTCCCGGATCGCGAGATTCTTCTTTGCCAAAAACCACTTGCGAAATATGCCAGGTGTGGGAACGATCGTTTTGGGTTGTCTCGAATAATTTCTTTAAGCGGAATTCACGGGACGAGTTCGAATCTTCCTGATACATCCCGTAGGTCCCATTGACGGCCAAGCGTTGAAACTCCATGAGTTTTTTATGGTCATAATCAGTCCTTGTATGCGTGCCCCCTAACAGTTCGGCTTCGCCGTCGATAACAATTTCAGCAAGAATTTGATTTTTGGGATCCTCCTTGTCACGCCGGACCCACACGCGCTCCGTGATCGTTTCACCCTGTGCATTCTGCCGGGTTCTCGTCTCTTCATGCCATCCGTCAAAGGTATTTAAGACATACCCTGTCCGACCCTTACTTTCGGCCTCTCTCAAAAACAGCCAAGAAGGTGAATGGGCTCCCCTCAGAACAATTTGGCCGTCTTGATCCTGATACCAGCCGTCCGGCGGAATGATAATATTACCTTCGTCATCTTTTTCCCAATAAGTACCCGGTAGATTCCGGCCCGCGACATGTTCAGCCGGGATCACAAGTTCTCCTTCCACAGCACCGGGAGACGCACCGCTATAATTCCAGCGCCGGACATGGGAACTAGAATCAAAGATCCCTTGTTCGACCCATGCGTTCTTATTTTTCATGCGCAGATAGCCGTCCTCGGCTGTCCATAAATCATCCGCACTGACCCCTCTGACAGCAAAAGATGCGACCTCTTTTATGACACCGCTACGCTCAATCGCTATCACCTTGCCTATATCATCTAATATCTCTTTCCAGCCTTGATCAGGATCGTAGGCGATGACTTTTCTGCCGTCCTTACTATACACAAGGCCTTCGTCATCGTCCTCGGTACCAAAACGTACGTCAGTGCCACGCCACCTGCGTGGAACTCCTTGGAACTTCCGATCCTTCTTTTTGGTCTCCTGGGTCTCGAAAAATTTGTCAACACCGTAGAGGATAATCTCATTCGTATTGGGCCGTATGAAGCCCTTTCTGGGACCGTCGTTATTTCGTGTGCGGAAAAGCGTGCTTCCCTTGGACTGGACGAAGTAATTTCGCTCCCACGGACCTTTTCCTGTTTTCTCTACGGCGAACAAGAAAGGATTATGGATACCGCTCTCCCTATAAAGACGTGCCTGCCAATTATAGATACCCCCGATATAAAGTTTCATAGGATTCCCGTGCTGATCCGTGGTGTAGAAATAATTGTCGTGTTTCGCAAGGATATAACCTCGGTTTTTGTCACTGCCGATATAAATCGCATCTCCGGTTCTTTGATCGATGTCCCACACCTGATGATTCGGCGTATTTTCCGCAACCAGCACATTCGTTCCACTGTTTTTTTTCAGTGTGCCGTCTTTTTCAACGGCAAGTTCTGCCGGTACAAACTTCCAGCTGCTGCTCGCTTCATCATATTCGTACTTCACCACAAATCTTTCATACACCCCGAGGGTTCGAAATGCCTTGTCCAGAGGATCCTCGATCCCTCGCAAGTGTTCAGTCCCTTTGCCCGGGTGAAGATTTAGCGGATCAGCAGACTTCCCTTTCTTAGGATCAATTGCTGGCTTATTCAGTCCCTGACTGCGCTGCAAGATATCGCCCGATTTCTCATAAACCTCGAAACTTAATTCTTCCTTACTGAATTCGTCTTTCCCGGACTCCGCTGTAAGCGGCTTGATTGGGGGTATATCCTCAAGCATGCCCCATAGCCTTCTTTCGTTTGTTTGAGAATCCTGCGAAAATTCCAGGATACGGTTGTCTTTTAAAAGGACGAGCCTGCGTACGATCTTGTCGGTCTTGGGATCACGGAAAAAGATGTATTGGCGGATATCAGGAGATACATATTTCGGCAGCCCACTTAACATTTCTTTCCGGTTCTCCGTCGTACCCAGTTCCGAGGTATTGGGATCAATCTGCCACAATCCCTTTTCCACAACGGTATGATGGACTTCGTCTGTGATATTTCCATAATCAAGATTGAATCTTCCATTGGCTAAATCGTACCAGCCCTGGAGTGTCTTCGAAGTTATGGTTTCAACAAAATAAGGCCTTTGTTCCTTTCTGATGCGTTGTTTAAGAGCTTCTAACTGGTTCGGATCGTCCTTTTGCAATTGGTCAAGCTCTTCTTCGCTATAGAGTTCCCGGAGCCGCTGTTGGACTTCTTGATCAAGCTCATTGCCTGACAGGATGCGTTCTAAAGGCAGCATCCGCGTATCACGCAAGGTGCCGTATTTATTGGCCCCTTCGCCTTCGGTACCAAATAGTGCTTTGAATGCCTTGCCTTCCTCGAAGACGCGAGAAAAAACAGCGCCCAGTTGACCATCGATTCTGCGGGCCGTTTTGCCGACCGTATCAATCCGATAATCACCGAATGGAATCATGAGCGGCGTTCCCCCTAAGGTATAGTGCAGGTTATTCTCGGCATCGAACCAATAAATGGGCCTGCCCTTGCTGTCTAAATCCATCTCAACGTAACCGCACTTGTATTGGTCTTCTTTGATTTTGGTCGCAGGCATCCATTGAGTCTTGTCACCATTCAGGGTGTCAAACTGCTCCTGGTCATGAAGTTCAACAAAGAAAACCCTGTGCTTGTATCCCATAATGAACAAGATGAGATAACTGTAGAGCCCGGCCTTCTGGAGCGGGATTCGGCGATTCACAAAAGTATTTTGGTTGAAATAATGGACATGCGCGTCCCCCAGTTGAGCCTTCTGGATCAGTTTTCCAAGAACTTCAAGAGTCACCCATCTGGCATTGTCTCTATCGGAGGGTGTATCGCTCAAGAAGCTTGATGAATAGTGATCGTTGGCATCAATAACGAATCTTTTTCCCGCTGAGGTAAAACTAAAATTTTCGTTCGGCCCTGCTTCTCTTATGGCGATATTGTTTTCCATCCCAATTAAAATCGGCCAATCGCCAAATTTGATCGGACCGAGGTTGTCATTCCGGGTAATCACCACTTGGTCCATCGGAATATGCCCCGGCGTCCGTTTGGTTTCTTCGGTAAGTCGATCTTTGCCAATATCCCACATCGGGTGAGTAAAATAGGAGGCGAAGAACTGGAGGAATTTATAGCTAAAGAAAATCACAATAACCGCACCCAGTGACACGCCCCAATACCAGAAAAGACCTCCGAGTACCCCTGCGAGCACAAAATCCCAGGCGTGAAAAGCACCCCACTCGCTCAGATCGTTCACATTCTTCGTTCCGAATATGGCTCCGAGTATTAAAGCAACGAAAATCACTGACGCATAGAGTGTCTTCAAGATGATCGCACCGATCACTCCGTAAATTAAGAAATCCGGAGAAACACCATACGCAACAGCGCCCGTCAGCGCCGCAAACAACCCGAGGTCCATCCAAGGGCCGAACCGATCCTGATACCGGGGCAGCGGTGATAAAACCAGCAGCGTTGACTTGACGATTAACGCTGCCAAAATATCGCCGGCTACAAAGTTTGCATAAGTAAACATACAACCCGAAAGGGCAAGAAAGACAAGCGAACTCGCGTTAAGATTCACAGTCGCAAAGATGTAAACAACGGTCAAGAAAATTGAGGTGGAAGCGACCATCCAGTTCAGGAGGCTGCCCCTCACGTTACTCATCAAACGCCATTCCAAGTACGAAGAAAGGGAGGTCATTTTCGCCAGAATATTCAAATAAAGGAATCGGTAAATGAGATAACCAGCGACAAACCCCTTAAGAAACACAGCGGACACAAGAAAAGGCGCAAGTCCAGGAAGCATCCCGGCCGCGATCCACGGTGCCGCCAAAATACCCCCGTCCAATAAAGAAACAAAGATCCACGGCAATGTCGGCGGATAAGGAATCGAGCCGGCATAGCGGTGTTCCAGCTCTTCCTGTTCGGTCCTGACCCGGTGCGCTTCATGGGTTTTCTCTCTCATATAAAACGCGCTGGCGAAGATGCCGGCCGCAAATTTAGCGAGGCCCAAAAGGAACAGGGCCACAAGCGGGGGGGCATGCAGCCAGAATACCATCACCGTACCCGCTGTAAGTAAAACTGCATCCAAAGTGGCGTATGACTTCGGACTCCCATGAACAATCCCTTTGATCAAAGATTGGATAAAATTAATGGTCAGCGACACAAATTTATATACAACCCAGGTAATAAACATA
>JAMWDC010000209.1 GCA_023819025.1 Candidatus Omnitrophota bacterium
ATAGACATTATAGGACATTTATCATGCTTTACACCTGCAGAATCCGCGAAAAATTAAATGCCGCAGATCAAATCAATTCGGGAAAAAACGGCTGGCAAAACCGAAACCGGCCTTTATGCCGCCGGCCGCCTCTTGGTGAAGATCCGACGAGGAAACATATCGGTTTTAAGCGAGACAACTCGGTCAAAAAATAAGAGGCCGGCTAAATGATCGACCTCATGCTGAACGCAAACGGCCTCAATACCTTCGGACGTCTTTTCATACCATGTACCATCGGGATTCTGTGCGACAAAACGTATCCAACGGAACCGTTTCAAATTGGCGGTATAATCCGGAAGGCTCATACAACCCTCCCGGCTCGGTATGGGATCGCGCATGTCAATAATCTTGGGATTAATCAAAACAAGCAATTTTGCGCCCGGAACGCGCGGTGAGACATCCACAACCGCAACCTGCCGAGCGACGCCGACTTGGGGCGCCGCAATTCCGACTCCTGAAGGTTGAGCCCTCATGGTTCGTTGAAGAGTCTCGAGAAGGACTGCCAAGGAATGGTCAAAACTCGTGACAACCTCAGCTTTTCTTCTCAACACAGGATCTGGGAAGAGGCGGATTTTTTCACGCAACATAAAATTTAAAGCTCGATTCTTTCCAGCGGCCGTAATTTGATCTGAATCATGAGCCGTCGGCTTAAAGAGTAAAGACTTTTTTCAAACTTTTTGAGATTTAAAGAACGGGGAACGTCGATCTCCAGCATCATTGCATAGACCGCCTTGGACCCATACCCGAGAATCCGGCAGTTCAGATCGGTGATATTCAACCCATATTGAGCAATCAGCCGGCTCACTTTATAAACGATTCCTGTCTTATCCCTGCCGATCGCACTCAGCAGATATGTATCACTGTCCTTCTTATGCTTTTCACCCCGCTTGAGGCGATTCCGAAGTTCATGGCAGATCACGGTTAATCCCCACTTCCGTTTTAAGCCGCATTGGAAACGTTGTAAAATTTGCCTCCCCGCTGCCATGCTTTTAACCATCACGACCATCATCATGGCAAATTCGCCTTCTAGAATCGTCATGCTGATATCTTCCAAGTTGCACCCCTGCCGATACAAAATTTCAGTCACGGCGGCGATAATGCCTGGTCGATCCATACCAAAGACCGTTACAATGACCTGTCGCATACTGCCTCCTCCTCATGCTCACTTTGTGAAAGTCCTGCACTCCATGTTTGATTCAACGATCCAACTCATTCCAGCCATGATCAAATACGGTCCTTAATTATCCGGCATCGGCTTTGAATTTCGGATTCGGTAAAAGACCTTGCCATCGAATAGGAATTACCACCCTGCCTTGAGAATTTAGGAAGGGCCTGATCGCTTGAATCTTTCCTGATAGATACTCGCTGATTTCTTCGAGTAAGACAAGTTTTATTTTGAACTCGACCCACGGATGAATGGTATCCAGTTCGCCCGTCCCCGTGATTGCATAACGGCTAGCTTTCACAAGCAAATCCTTCACTCGAATTTTCCCTTCGTGAAACCGGACGTTGGCCTGCAAAATTTCAAAGTCCGTGTCATTTCCGCTGAAAAGGGCCTGATAACCTACGGGAAAGGGTTCCAACATGAGTGATTTCATTCCCGGAGGCAACGCCATTGTTTCCAAAGATTGGGTGATAAAGTTGACGTTCCTGATCGAGCCGTTGCGTATATCGATCGCGCCGTGCCCTTTGAGCGATTCGCGAACGAGAATAGGGTGAGTCCCCATGGCCGCAATATCCCATCGAGCCGTCAGGATCCCGGAAACAACGGGCCCTCTTCCCCACCCTTGCGGCAAATACCGGCTTAAATCCATCTGGTGTATCTCCATGATGCCTTCAAATCGTGGAATCCCTTTCAGGTGGAAACAACTCCCTTGCAAGATCATCGTGCCGCCTTCATATCCCAACTCCAACAACGAAAGGGCCTGATCAAAAGGAGAATATATAAAAGTTAACCGAATCTCCGAACCCGGCCGGTGAGTTAAATGGAACCGTGCCGTCACGCGGATACCGTCGTGAGGCACGTCATGCAAGGGCGCCTGAGGGCCCCGTATCGCTAAACTCTCTGCATCAAGATGACTTAAAGTCGTATTAAAAATTGGGCGGTACGACTCGTCACAAAATAAAAGAGTTCCCGAACGGATCGTCAACCGATGTACCGAAAAATGAACGGTCTTATGGTCTGGACGGCTTTTCGACACGGGCCTATTCTTTCTTCCAGACCAGTTCCACTCTCCCGTGGACCGCTTGGTCAAAAAAATCTCCGGTTTCACAATCGTCAAATCGTTAACGCGAATAACTTCTGAAAAAAAATTCCACAAGCTGAGTTCACAAACCGCGTGGCTGCTTCGCAGCAAAGGTTCGTGATTCACGAGCCCGTAGCATTGGAACCCTTCAAGGATCCAGCGAAGCCCCCCACCATGCCAACTCATGGAAACATGTTCGATTTGAACGCCCACCCCTAAGGCATGCCCGAGGAATCGTTCAAGCTCGGTTTGATACTTCGAAGGATTTAAGCAGGCGGACCATGAAACGGCAATCGCCAATAACACAACCAGCAGCAGGAAGGCAATAATCCATCCCCTCATGAATTCTCTGACGTAGGCGCTTTGTCAAAAAGCTCATAGGACCAAATCCCCTCTCCCTTGGCTTTCGCCTGCATTTCGATCTCGACAAACTGCGCCTTCCTTTTAAACGGAACACTCGTATCCACGCGTGCTGCTCCCATGGAAAGCAGGATCTCATTAAGCATCACCTGTTTTTCGGTCGGCGGAAGGTCGTGACTGAAGGGAAAAGTAAGTTCCTGAGTTTTGACATAGACAAAGGCAGGCTGTAAACCCGTTGTCCCATCCCTTTCCAGAGATGGATCGAATTCGATCTCAATGTCTTTGCCCGACAATAATGCGGGAAGGATCCTCATCGCTTCAGGGGCTAATCGGATACCAGCCAGACTCACTTTTTGGCCGCTTTCCAGTTCTAAACTTCCATCACCAGAAAGGGAGTGAACTCGATCGGACGCACCCGACGCTCCTTGGGATCCAATAACCCACAAACTAAATAGAATGATCGTGAATCGTTGCGCAAAAAAGGCCTGCAATACGCGACCAAACCTCCCAATTAAAGTTTCGCTTGAACGACGGGGGTATTCTTGGATTCGGCAGGAAATTTTTGATACCGGATCATTTCACCCCGCGCATAGAGATATCCCTTCGGAAAACCTTTCGATGAAGGATCGGGCCAATACGTGACATTAATGAGAGCGTCTGCTGCATATTCCTTCCGAGCGACCCGGGCCAGTTTCGACCTCAAATCTTTTTTATAACGTTCTGCCCTCGAAGGCGTCGGGGCTAAAGTCAACGTGACAACTTCAACTCCCGTCCAGAGAATATCGTCCGCGTTCACTTGAGGAATCTGCTGTTTGACCTCTAAAGTGCCTAGGGATTCATAAGGCACGCTGACAGTGCCTTCCATGGCTTTAACTTTTTGTGTTCGGGCACAACCGCAAAGAACCAACGAAATCGCAAGCAATAACACCCCATACCGAGTCTCTATTTTCATAACTCCTCCTCTGAAAATGGGTTCACCTCGGGCAAAATATAGATTTCATTTGTATTATATCCATCGGGTGTTTTGATGAAACCTTTAGCAGCGCCCCAAAGAACTTCTTTTCCCCTTAGGATGTCCCCGGCCCTGTCCAAAGGTTTTCGCGATTTTTCTTTTGGCATATAGGATTGCCGCTTGGCGGTTTCTGAATGCTCCCTCAAGCTGACGTTCGTAGAGATCCTCCAGCAGCGGTTTCATCACAGGACCCGGCACCATTCCCAGACGGATTAAATCATGTCCATTCACATAGGCTTTGGGTCTCAATTGCTCGTCTGCAAACTCTTTTTGTTTTCTCCGAAGAAAGCGGTAATTATTCAACATGCGGTGGCTGGCAAGACAATCGACCCGATGAAGCTCCAGTTCCTCCTCGAAAGTTGGCCGTGCGATGAGTTGTTTTAATTTGCCCAGCCGCATTTTTTGAACATCGCCGAACTTCATGTGATTCTCGATGCAGGTGCCTACTGCCTGGATTTCATCGTTAGAAAATCGAAGACGTTTCATAATCCGTGAAGCTAAATCGGCACCCAGAGAGGCATGCCCATAAAAAGTAATCCGCCCGTTTCGAACCGCATACGTGGCTGGTTTTCCTAAATCATGAAAGAGGGCCGAGAAGGCAAGGACGACAGAAGGGTTTTTAAGCCTTTTTATGACTGCGTGTGTATGAGCAAAAACATCGCCTTCAGGGTGAAACTCGGAAGGCTGTTTGATACCCCGCATGGCCTCA
>JAMWDC010000210.1 GCA_023819025.1 Candidatus Omnitrophota bacterium
TTGATCCGATGAAGCTCGCGTCTTCTGCGGATCCCCTTCGCATTGGCGTAGGCACCCGTGTGAATCTCCACTGCGTCAGCTCCAACACGGGCCGAAGCTCGTAGTTGTGTGGGGGAAGGCTCGACAAAAAGGCTCACCTCGATTTTACGCCGATGAAATTCGGGGATCACTGTTCGGAGGCATTTCTCGTTTCTTACAATATCCATCCCGCCCTCGGTGGTCAATTCCTGGCGGCGTTCCGGGACAATGCAAACTTTTTCGGGCCGGTGACGGAGTGCGATCAAAATAATCTCAGGCGCTAGGGCCATTTCAAGATTCAAAGGCACAGGAATCACGCTCTGAATTTCCCTTAAATCGTAATCCTGGATATGCCGCCGATCCTCACGTAAGTGAATGGTAATGCTGTCGGCACCGCCGCGGATAGCTTCAAGGGCTGCCATTCGCGGACTGGGAACAATCCCGCCCCTTGCTTGACGCAATGTCGCAACGTGATCGATATTCACGCCCAGACAAACCTTCTTACCCCGACGCCGCAGCTTGTGAACCAGCATGGTATCCTCTTGTAAATTCGGGTGATTCTGAATCAAAAACAACTAGTACGTTGCTCCGGTTACCCTCCCTGTGATTTATGAAAGTGAAGGGAGAAGGTGGGGTTTTTGATACCCCGACCTGTCCTCCCCTTCAGAAAACAGGGGGAGGAACTGGAACAATTTATAACTAGAATTACTGTTTGATTTTTACTTTGACCACAATCGTCGAATCATCCTTGAGGCTAAAGTTCTTCGATAAAACCAAAACTACCGGCACATCATAGACCCCCGGAGAAAATGATGAAAGATCGACGTAGGCCAAAATGCTTTCGGGAACAAGTTCTTCAAGCCTCCTCTTGGGACCTTTTAGAATCAATGAAATGTTGAGCGGATCCACTTCAATCTTTCCTTCGACCTTTCCGGTGTTTAAAATCCGGATTGGGATATTTTCGAAAGTCCTTTCACTGAATTCCTCTTTGATAGGAATATAAACCTCGACCAACGATTCGCTCAGAGGTTTGATATTACTGGGCAATTTTAACCGAACAGCCTTTCGAAAAGAACGGACCCTGCCTACCAGCATGATGTCCTCCGTCTTGATCCCATCGAGTTTTTCAAGCTCTTCTTTAGGCCCCTGAACGAGAACCGCATTGGGGTCAAGTTGCAGATCGTCCTGGATGACACGGTAACCATACGTCGGTTCGCCGACTAAACTTGGTTTTACCTCAAGCTTTTGAACGATCAGTTCATCTAAAGTCACTGTAATAATTTCTGGATGAATCTTTAAAACCCGAATCTGAGTTGTCGGAAGTTTAATCTCCCGCGGTTCAAGCCGGAATGAATAATCCCCCGCCTTGATCGTTGGCCCGTGAATTTTATGGTGGGCGTAAACATCTTTGGTGGTGACATCTGAGAGAAGTGCGCGCGGGGCTTGAAGGGTAACGGCCACCTTATCGGTCGATCGCTTTAAAATTCCGATCTTCTCGCTCACAATGTCAATCTGTAACGGAATCACCCGATTGACTTCGATACCTTCTTCGCCGACCGCGTAATACCATAAACCGATCGCCAGAATGAGAGAAATAAGTTTGAGCCCCCAGTCCTTAACCAACCATTGGATCATGACTGCTCCCTGGATCGAAACATTTTCCAGTTCTTTTCAAGAAACTCTTTAATCCCCTTCCTGCCTTCCACGGGCTTGAAAAGGCTCATGAGAACCCGCCTTAGTCCTTCGGAATCCAGCGCACGGGTTAATTTTCCATAAACCGCTACGGAAATATTTCCCGTCTCTTCCGAAACCACAACACAGACCGCGTCACTCTCTTCGGTCACGCCCACGGCTGCCCGATGGCGTGTCCCCAAAGAGCGGGCAAGCCCGATATTCTGGCTTAACGGGAAAAGGGAACCACAGGCTGCAACCCGTTCGCCCACAATAATCACCCCGCCGTCGTGGGTCGGTGTATTCGGCGAAAAAAGGGTAATTAAAAGTTCGGAACTAACTTTCGCGTCCAGCATAATTCCGCTTTCGATATAGTTTTTCAAACCGACATCCCGTTCGATGGCAATCAAAGCACCGGTACGATTGCGCGCCAGATGCTCGCAGGCTTGCACTAACTCATCGATCGTTCCTCCCTTCTTGAGAAAAACACCCAAAAAAGTATTTTGGCCGATTCGGGCCAGCGCCCTGCGAAGTTCGGGCTGAAAAATAATGAGGAAGGCAACCACTCCAACCGTAAACAGTTTCGTGAGAACCCAGTTGATCGTGTTGAGCTCAAGGACTTTGGCAATATTGAAAATAAACGCAAGAATCAGAAGTCCCATCAAAACCTGAATGGCGCGGGTGCCCTGAAAGAAGCTGATCAGATAATAGATGAGGATCCAGATAAAAAGAATTTCAACCAGCGGTTTTAGGATAAAGGAAAACCACTCTATCATGATTCCGTCCCCAACTCGATGAACCGAAGTCCTGAGGCTGCTGTCATCAGTTTATCTTTTCCTGAACAAGGAAAAGAGCACTGTCAAAACCAAACTTACCAACACACTGGTCGTGATCGGAAAATAAAAAACAAAATGTTCCCTCCGAATGTAAATATCTCCTGGGAGTTTGCCCATCATGGAAAATTTCCCCAGCAGGCCGAGGATTACTCCAACGCCCATCAAAATCGCCCCAAAGATAATCAGAAGTTTGGCAAGATCACTCATCGAATGGCTCGTCTTTGGAAGGAAAGACTCTCCTGTCCTGAGGAAACGAAAAACAACCTCTTGGCAAATTAATATAACATAGAGATAAACACGGAGGCAATGAAGTTGATAAAATTGAACGTCCGGTGACACGCGCACCTTTGGTCTTTACCTTGATACCATCAAGGTCCCGGATCCGATCAAAATAATTCGGCCAAACGGGAAGGAGGTTTGCGGTTGAAATGCTCATAGGAGCGCCTCGTCAGAACGCGGCCTGCAGAGGTCCGTTTTAAAAAACCCCTTTGGATCAGGTAAGGTTCATAAATTTCTTCGACCGTTTCCGCATCCTCTCCGACACCGACCGCAAGACTGTTGATTCCCACCGGTCCCCCGTCGCACTCGTTGAGGATATACTGAAGAATCCGCTTGTCCATGTAGTCCAATCCCTCGCGATCGACATCCAACATTTGAAGCGCCTGATCAGCAACTTGTCCGGTGACTTTCCCATCGGCCTTCACCTGGGCATAATCGCGGACGCGGCGCAAAAGCCGGTTTGCAATTCGAGGGGTTCCACGGGACCGGCGGGCAATTTCCGCTTCTCCGGTTTCATCCACTTCGACTTTCAAAATTCGGCTCGAGCGGCGGATGATCTTTGCCAGATCCTCATTTTCATAATAATTAATACGCTCGATGATCCCGAACCGGGATCGCAGGGCGCCTGTCAGCAGACCGCTTCGGGTCGTTGCGCCAATGAGCGTAAAAGGGGGAATATTGATTTTAATGGAGCGGGCATTCGGCCCTTTGTCGATCATGATATCAATACTAAAATCTTCCATGGCCGGATACAGATATTCCTCCACCAAATGAGCAATGCGGTGGATTTCATCAATAAAAAGGATATCTCCGCGCTCGAGATTCGTCAAAACCCCGGCTAAGTCCCCCGGACGTTCGAGAACTGGACCTGAGGTCGCCCGAATGTTGGTCCCCATCTCCCGGGCCACAATATATGCAAGGGTCGTCTTACCCAATCCAGGGGGGCCGAAGACCAAAAGATGATCCAGCGGTTCTTTGCGCATACGCGCAGCCTCGATGAAAATTTTAAAATTCGCCTTGAGTTTTTCCTGCCCAATAAATTCGTCCAAACTCGTCGGACGCAAGGTAACATCAAATTCGGCGTCTTCAGGCCGGCTTTGGGCATCGATCAAACGTTCTGTTGTCATTCCGGTCCTTGACTTAAAAAGATTTTTAAACGTGCTTGAGTGACTCGCGGATTAGATTTTCCACCGATAATTTTTCGGACTTGGAATCCCTCAAAACCTTCTGGATGGCATCCCGTGCATTTTGTCTCCGGTAGCCCAGTTGGATGAGGGCTTGGAGTGTATCTTCAAATAATTGGTCCTCTGCTTTTATCGGTAAACTCACAGGCTGATCTGCCCGTCGTTCCTCGAGAACCAACTTTTCCCGAAGTTCTATAATAATCCGTTCGGCCGTTTTACGTCCAACACCCGAAATCCCCGTCAACACGTGAATCGATCCGTCCACAATCGCACGCTTCAGGTCCGAAATGGAAAGACCCGACAGGATGGTCATGGCAATTTTAGGGCCGATCCCCGAAATGGAAATGAGCAGCTTAAACAGCGTC
>JAMWDC010000211.1 GCA_023819025.1 Candidatus Omnitrophota bacterium
GGTATTGACATTGTGCTCGCCATCGATGTTTCTGGCAGCATGATGGCCGAGGATTTTGTCCTCAACGGTGAGCGGAAAAACAGGTTGGCGGTGGTCAAAGACGTTGTGCGGGATTTCATCAAAAAACGTACGAACGACAGAATCGGTCTTGTTTTATTCGCCGGCCGTGCCTATATGCAATGCCCCTTAACGCTTGATTATGGGGTGCTTCTTCAGTTCTTGGATCGTGCCGAAATCGGCATGATCGAAGACGGCACCGCAGTGGGAGATGGGATTGCGATGGCGCTTGCCCGGTTAAGGAGAATCGAAAGCAAAAGCAAGGTGATTATTTTACTGACAGACGGTGTCAATAATGCCGGCGATATGGATCCTAAAAATGCAGCAGAACTCGCCCGGGCTCTCAAAGTTAGGATTTATACGGTGGGTGCCGGATCCAAGGGGAAAGTTCCTTTTCCAGCCGAGGATTTTTTTGGCAACAAGGTTTATCAATGGGCCGAGATTGACCTCGATGAGTCATCTTTAAGGAACATTGCCCAGGTAACAGGCGGACAATATTTCCGGGCGACCGACACCGAAGAGTTAAGAAAGATTTACGATGAAATTGACCAGTTGGAAAAGACGAAGGTCGAGATGGAGTCCTATGCCGAATACAGGGAGCTTTTCCCACCATTCGTATTGACCGCATTATTTTTGATTTTAGTCGAGGTCGTACTTCGTCAAACAAGGTTCAGGACATTGCCCTAGGGGGGAAGGAAGAAGATGCGTTTCGGGGCGTTGAATTACTTAGGATTGCTGGGGCTCATTCCGGTATTGATCGGTTTCTATATTTGGGCCGCTCGTTCAAAGCAGAAAGCTATGGCGAAGTTTGCCAATCACGAGTTATGGGGACAGCTTATCCGTTCCGTCAGTCTTCCTAAACAGAGGCTGAAACCGGTTTTGATCATCACCGGTATTTTATTTCTTGTGCTGGCTCTGATTCAACCGAAATGGGGATACCACTGGGAAGAGGTGAAACGGAAGGGGCTGGATATTGTCATCGCACTTGATGTGTCCAAAAGTATGTTAGCGGAAGACATCAAACCCAATCGCCTTGAGGCGGCGAAACGCGAAATTAAAAGTTTGATCCATATCCTCAAAGGAGACCGGATCGCCATTGTGGGTTTTGCGGGGGATGCCTTTTTGCATTGTCCGCTTACCCTGGATTACGGGACTGCAAAGCTGTTTGTGGATCATCTCGATATCGACTCTGTACCGCTTGGCGGAACCGATATCGGAGGAGCTATCCGAACGGCCATCAAGGCATTTGAAGGCCATGAGAAGAAACACAGGGTCCTTATTTTGATCACGGATGGGGAGGATCATCGAGAGAAGGTGATGGAAGCTGTGGAAGCTGCCAAGAAACAGGGGATCGTTATTTTTCCGATCGGTATCGGCAAAAAGGAAGGAGCGCCAATTCCCTTGGTGGACGACCAGGGCCGAAAGTCTTTTGTTAAAGACAGGGAAGGCAAGGTGGTACTCTCAAGGCTTGATCCCGTGTTACTTCAGAAAATCGCATTGATGACAGGCGGAAAGAAGGGAAGTATCGGAACCGGAAGCTTTCCCTTGGAAGAAATCTACCAGACAGAAGTCTCGAGGATGGAAAGGAAGGAGATGGAGGCCTCACGGCAACAGCGATTCGAACACCGGTTTCAATGGCCTCTTTTTTTAGGACTTCTTTGCTTTGTGTTGGAGGCAGTCTTGGACGAACGTAAAAAAGTAAGAAGTTTGGGGTGGTGGCAGCCATCATGAAAGATAAGGTCTTATTAGCGTTTGTCATTGCATTTGCCTTTCTGCACGCTGGGTTTATCCGTCCCACGGTTTCCCAAAAACTGCAGGAAGGGAATAGATTGTATCACGAGGGAAAGTTGGAAGAAGCGCTGACTCGATATAATGATGCACAGCTCTCTGATCCAGCGCGGCCAGAAATTCTCTTTAATATGGGCAACATTTTTTACCGGCAAAAGAAATACCAGGAAGCGATTGATTCGTATACCAAGGCAATGGAAAAGGGAGGACGTGAGTTGGAGGGAAAGGCTTTTTACAATATTGGGAATGCACGGTTCCAACGGGGCCAGTTCCGCGAGGCCCTGGATGCCTACAAACAAGCCTTGGATAGGAATCCTGACGATCTTGATACCAAATATAATCTTGAATATACCGAACGGAAGATTAAAGAAATGCTGTCTCAGGCTCAGCAGACGATCACCCAAGCACTCAAGGAGCAAGCTAAACAGGCACAAGCCCAACAGGTACAAGGTAAGTCGGGCGAGCCATCTGAGCGGGAAGATCAACGCGATCAGAGGCAGGATCAGCAAGCGGTTGGACCCAGCGATGGTCGAGAAGGTGCGCGGGACGAAGAGAAACAAGGTGCAGGAGAAATGGAACAGCGGAAAGGTAATGAAAATCTACGGGAACAAAAGATGATGAAAGATTCTGAAGAAGAGGGCAAAGACACGGGTGAAAAAGAAGAGGGCCGTAAGGGTTCCGAAGAACTGAGCAAAGAAGACGCAGAACGATTTTTGAATACCTATGAGCAATCCCAGAAAAATCTCATACTTCAGAATCGACCCTCGGGCCTTGCGAGAAGAAGCTATGTAGAAAAGGATTGGTAATCTTATGCCATTTTTGGCTTTGGTTTTTGTTCTGTTTTTTAATCTCCATATCGGGAACGGATTTGTTTATGCGGCCGAGCCGGAAGTTTCAATGGCCATTGATAAAGAGAGTATCCTTTTGGGGGATAGTGTCATCCTGACCATTACGGTCCGGGGAGGTGATTTCCTGGAGCCTCCTGAAATTGCTTCCACCCCTGATTTTGATGTCCGTTTTCGGGGGGCCAGGCAGGAGTCATACTCGAGTTTTACCATGATTGTTCAGGGGAGAACGGTTGAGCAGAAGCAGACAGGAGGCGGGTACAATTTTGATTATGTGTTAACCCCCAGGAGGGCAGGCACGCTGCAGGTTCCCCCTTTCCCGATCACGATCAACCAACGCACCTATCAGACAAGACCTTTTACAATTCAAGTTTATGATCGAAGTGAAAAAAGCGAAGATATCTTTGTTGAAGTTTTCGCTGCCAAACATGAAGTTTATCTGGGAGAAAAGGTACTGGTGACGGTTAAATGGTACTTCAATAAAGATGTGGATAGTTACCTGATGAATGTTCCTTGGCTGGATGGGTTAAAAAATTTTCTGATTACCGATCCGGAACCCGAAGAGAACAAACGCTATTACCGGTTTACCGTCAATGGAAACACGCAGGTGCTTGCGACGAAAGAGCGGGAATTTTACAAGGGCCAGCCTTATACGGTCATTGCTTTTCAGAAACTTTTGACGCCTCTTGCCGTCGGGACATACACCTTGGATCCTATTTTTCTGCGGGCGGATGTTGTCACCGGATACCAGAGACAGCGGTCGCGGAGCATTTTTGATGATTTTTTTGAAAATAGTCTAGACAGCTTTTTTGGATTCGGAGGTTCGGCTATTACTGAGCCCTTTTCGACCCGCTCCGATCCTCTTGTCATCACGGTTCGCGAAGTGCCGATGGCAGAAAAACCGGACTCTTTTTCCGGCGGAGTCGGTGTTTTTGATTTCCGGGTGAGCGTGAAGCCGCTTAGGCTCAAAGTCGGAGAACCCATTACCTTCACGATGCAGGTAGTCGGTGCCGGAAATATTGAACAGGTTAAGATGCCAGCCTTCCCGAAACTTGAGGATTTCAAAACTTATGAACCGGAAAGCCGGGTCAATACGGCTCAAAAAGAAGGTGAAATTATCGGTGAGAAGATATTTGAGATGGTTCTGGTCCCCAAAAAAGAGGGTCGCTTTGAAATTCCGCCGATTCGTTTTACCTATTTTAATCCACGGCAACAGGGTTATCAAACGATCCAAAGGGGACCTTACTCAGTTGTTGTGGAAAAGGGAGAAGTTGAAGAAGAAATTTGATGAGGTAAATGAAAAAGCAAAGAATGAACTAGAGGCAAAAGAAGAAATTGGAAGCGAAACAGAGGAGAAAAATGACACCAAATGATGGGTGATGGAGAATGGGTAAAGTTGGCTTGATTCACATTTATGCTTCGCAGAACAACACCATGCTGCTGCTTACCGATATTACCGGCGCGGAAACAATTGCAAAATGCTCTGGAGGCATGGTTGTGAAGGCGCAGCACAAGGA
>JAMWDC010000212.1 GCA_023819025.1 Candidatus Omnitrophota bacterium
CCTCGTACCCGCTGATCAATTACAATGTTTATAGCAGTGTGGCGGCGGTATGGCTTTTGTACTTTCTCGTCCGAGCACTCGGCTGGCCCCGCTGGAAGGATTTCTTTTTATCCGGGATTGTTTCCGGAGTTACGGTGTTATTTTTGCAAACAAAAGGATTGCCTTTATCCATGACGTCTTTGGGATTGATTTTTGGATTCACAGAGACACCGTTGAAGTTTCGATGGAAATATGGTTGGGCCTTTCTTGCGGGTTTTCTGGTGATGTTACTTTTCCCCCTCTTTCGTTGGAGCCCGTCAACACTTTATAACAACCTTATTGTCGCGCCGTGGTCTGGCAGTTATTTGGAACATACGTTTCATGCCTCCGGCATTGCAGTCGTCGGCGGCATTATGATTGTCTTTATGACGCTGATGACGGTTGCAAGAAAAGATCGAAGCTTTCTGATACTTACTTTTTTTCAGATCGCCCTATTTTTGAGTCATCTTCATCTTGTGGATTACCCCCACCTGATGATCAATATCTTTCCATTCATTCTTTGTTTGGCGGCTATTGCGGACGAGCGTCTAAACGCTGTGAGGGCACCGGTCGTGCGGAAGCTTGCCCCCGTTTTATTTTTTCTTCCTCTTTTATATGTCGTGGCCATGTTTTCCATCAGAAACGTACGGGGCGATAACATTTATACCACAGAGTGTTATCAAAAAAAACCAGACAGTATTTTGTCATTGGACGTCTTGCGGTCGGCCGAATACGTTTATTTCGGGCCTTTTATGATGGGGATGTATTTCGAACTGCGCAAACCTAACCCTTTCCCGCAGGCGAATATGTTGGTATGCAGCAAGGATTGCCTAAAGGAGACCTTGCGCATTTTCAAGTCCGTCAAACCTAAGTTTGCCTTTCTTCATTATGGAATGGTCCAACGGTTTCATTACAATGAACACAATCCTGTGGACCAATACATCCAAAAATATTATCGGTGGTGCGGTGATTATCAACCTTCGGGAATCACCATTTATGCTCGGGATGAATGTCCTGCTTAATGCCCAAAATCGATGGATCAAGACGGGGAATGGTGAGGGTGAATGCCTACAACGCCGGGGACGGAAATCTTACTTTGCCCAAGGCAGGGCAGGATAGATCTCTTTAAAGGGGTAAATTCATTGGGTCGATAAACAACCGAAGGATTTTCTACAAATATGAAACGCGAAGCAGGATTTACTTTAATCGAAATCATGATTGTGGTGGCAATCATCGGCTTGCTTGCCGCGGTCGCGATCCCGAATCTCATACGGATGCGCATGAACGCCAATGAGGCCACCATCAAGTCCGATTTACGCACGTTTAGCACAGGTTGCGAAACGTTTCGCGCGGCCCAAAATCCCGTCCGTTATGCCAACAATGTGGCAGAACTTGTCCTTATCGTACCTCAGTATGTGGATAATACCTGGCTCGTCAATCCAAGGCACCAGTATAATTTCACGTATACGGTCGCACCTTTGGGAGTGGCGTATTCGATGCTGGCCACACCGACCCCGAACGGCGGATTTAATACCTACTGTGTTGATCAAACAGGAATCATCGTGGGATCCGTCAATGGAGCGGACGCGCCTGCAGGCGGTGCGGCAGGTTGTGCTGGCGGAACCCCTCTGAGCTGATCATCCTTTTTTGGACTTTTCTTTGAACGATTCCCTGCGTTGAGCTGATCAGATTCAAACTTCTGGTGCTGGTGAAAACCTTGATGCGGAATCGGTCATTGCGATCCGCCATCCTTTCTGACGGAGAAGCAATCTCGCTTTAAAAACAGGATTACTTCGTTGCAATAAACGCTCCTCGCAACGACATTTCATAGGATTTTAACAGGACTAAAAAATTTATCGGTTTTTCTTTAAATATTTCCGTTATGTGGAGGGATTTGCGAAGTGCCGTTGCCGGAACCTTAGCAGGGATCGAGCGGCTAAGCCTGCATAAAGGATTAATCCGACTATCGAAATAGAGTTTGCCGCGGTTCGGATCGGTGTCTTCTCGAATTGGATGACAACTTTGCGTTTTCCTTTTTCGATCGGGAATCGAATCAGCCCTTCCGGGGTAATATCAAAGGCAACTGCTTTTTCATCTAAAGACACATTCCACCCCGGAAAATAAAAAACATGGACAGTCGATAAGGACTTTTCCGGAACGGAACATTGATATTCGATCTTCGTGGGCTTTTCCAAGAGGCTTCGCATGGAAACAGCCGGTTCCGAGGTTATCCATTGTTCCCGGATTGGCGGCTGAGGCGGTTTGACGGCCCATCGCGGGCGGTATTCATCAAGAATCGTTGCGCGGAACTGTTTTTGGCGGATTTCCTCAGGAGCCAGTTCCCGATCCTGGATGACCGCACGGCTTCCGAAAGAAGAGGGATATTGTGCCATAAAGAGACCGATTCCCAACAGGGCGATGATCATGATCAGCATATGTCGGAGATCTTTGTTCGGCCTGCTATGAAAAATCAGAAAGCCGGCCTCGAGACAGAAAATAAAAGATGCGGGTGACATCAATCGCCAGGGGAATTGAAATATTTTCAGAAAATCGATCTCTTCCCAAAGGCGTTCACTTACGGGCATCATCAGAAATATCAGACCGCCTAGGAAGATGCCGAAAAGAGCAAGCTTGGCAAGGAGGACGCGAGAAAGGTCCTTTCGCCGGATCAATAGTAAAAGGCTTAGGGACAGAAGAATCGCTCCGTAAGGCAGGATGGATCCCCAGTGGTTCAAGGAAAATAGCAGATCCGGACCAAACAAATTACGGTGGGCCTGGAATTGTTCTGCTGTCAGCCATTGGGTCTGGATAAATTTTTGTTCGAAAATAAGCGGAAGCATATAGAACGCACTGAGACAGAAAATGGCGAGCCCGGAGGTCACAAGGTTTTTAATACGGCCCGGGTTTTGATAGAGGGTCATGCCGAACAGGGCATACGCAATCAAGATGGGCCCATACATCATGAGGGATAAATTGTGAGACAGACACAGCAGGGTTCCGCTTGTGATCAAGAGAAAATTGGATGCTGGACTGGGATTTTTGTTCTTGAGGATCAGGGTGAGGCTGTAAAACACAAAGGGGACAATCATCATGGCCGAATACTCGGAAAACGCATTTCGGACATAAATATCCACCAGATGGTAAGGGGCTAAAAGATAGAGGCTGGCGCAAAAGATACTTCCTCGCTCGCCGTAAAATTCCTTGGCCAGAAGGTACATCCCGAGCCCGCCAAACAAGGTGAAAATGAAAATCGTCCATTTAGTGGCGACGATCAAACTCAAGCCGCTTAGCTTGAATAAAGCCGCAAGGGTTAAAAATAGAGGCGGGAAAAAATTAAAGATGGGGGAACCGTACCCTCCGTACAGATTGGCGCTCCAACGGACCGGCACTTGGCCGTCTTTCAAGGCCTGGGTATATTCGGCCAATCGAACCAGTTCGATCGAAAGGTCGTGACCTTGATGAAATCCTTCGTAAAGAAGATTGCGGCATGCCCAAACCGAAGCTGAAAGGAGTATCAGAACGTTTACAAAGATAGCAATCGTTCGATGCCGCGCCATACGGTATACGAATCCGTGTGCAAAGATTTTCGTTTTTACTGATTCAGTCTAGCCGTTTTGTCGCTTTCCCCAAGAGGCAGAGGATAAATGAGGTGCGAAGAACGACCCAACCAAGTTACCAGGATGTCTGTTTCTTTTAGTCATCGACACAACAGTCAGCCTCCTTCACAAAGGGCCGGACGATCCCGGATGATCTGCGGGATAGACATGCGTTCAGATGATAGAACCGTCGCTATTTCTGCGTTGCACGGTGTTGAATCGGGGTGAGCCATTTTGTAACCCCGGTCTTTAAAGGCAGTCTCCGGGAGCCGATATACATGGGTGTGTGCACTATTCTTTTTGATGCATTTTGCCTCGCGGAGGTTCATTACGGCTGTGAATCGTGTAAAAAATTTTATGCTTGCCCTAGCAGGCGTCATCCTTGTGATACCCGATGGGTTTAACGTACCGGCGGATCCTGACTTGTGGTGGCACCTGAAAGCGGGGATGAATCACATCGCAAGCTGTTCGATTGCCCGCATGGATTCTTTTTCGTTTACGGCGTTTCAGGCCCCGTGGACGAACCATGAGTGGTTGAGTGAAGTCTTTTTTGGGATGGTTTTCTCGGCGGCAGGGGATTC
>JAMWDC010000213.1 GCA_023819025.1 Candidatus Omnitrophota bacterium
ACCCGCATCATTTTAGACATCCCGGGCACTTTGAGGACAAGACAAATCCGATTCCCTACGGGGATGGGTTTTTTCGTGACAAGACGAATCCCCTTACAGGAAAAATCAGCAGAACGCCCTTTTCTCCAAGCCTCAAAGGGGTTTCGGCTGACAAGCTTATAAGAAACCGGAACATTTAAAGGGATGCGTGTTGCACTACGACGGTTTAAAAAAATCTTCTCGATTCGGCCCGAAAAGGTATCTTCCTTCACAATGGATGACGGATCGCTTATGACTCGGCGGTATTGTACCATATCCCCTCAAGCTTCCTCTGTTTGGACTTCTAGAAGAAGTCTAACCGCTTTTCGCTGAGGCATCAATCCGCTGGCACAAAAAGGCATTCAGAGAAAGTTTGCGGTGAGGATATCCGGCTTGGCACAGCATTGAGATTCTTCACGATTTAAAAAAGATAACCGCCGTTTGAACCCCTGAGGGGAATGTGTTTCATAACGAACACGGAATCTGACCGGGGATCTTCAACATTAGGTAAGGCCGGGATATTGCTGTTTGAGGTATTCCCTGCAGTTTGACGGCAAGTGAATCCAGAGCGGTAGCCGATCCACAAGCATGTAACGAACCGTTCTGGCATTCCAACGAAAATATTGATCGACCTTCGGAGGATCCGTCTCCCCATGAAAAAAGAAGGTGCCGACGCCGTGATCCCATGCAACCCTTTGCTCGGCCTCCAAAATGTCCAAATGAAAGGCCATCGCGGGTTTCCCGCATGCGCCGGGATAACTTTTTACGGGCCCGATCTTTTTGAATTTCAAATAGCGGTATAATAATTCATGTTTGGGGTGGACGGAGATCAAAAGGTCCGTGACACCCATATGGCGAGCGGAATCGAACATGTATTTGAAAAGCAAAAGAATGCAGGTGAATTTCATAAAATTGGTCAAAGAAAACGTTCTCGCATTAAAGGCAGGCCGGTCGAGTGCTAACAAGCTGACTTCGCTGAGATACCGGCCGGGCCGGCGGATTTTTGCAACCTCCTCGGCATAAATCGATTCCATCGGCAAACCGCAAGGAGTATCCGCAATCAGGCTAAGGGTACTTAATAGCTTTCCGTCTTTCTCTAAAAGAAAGGTCCTGGATTGGGGCAGAAGGCAATAAAAACTGTAATGCATTTGGGCGGGACTAGGAAGGCAATAGCCGCGATGGACATATTCCCGATAAACAAGATGATAGGCCGCCTCTAAATCAGCCAGGGTTTCCGCATTCCTGGGCTTGAGATGTTGGCGATGGCGCAAGGTATAATGACACATTTGATTTGCCAGGAAATGGATCCATTTTTCGTTGGGTGAAGTTTTTGAGGCGCCGCTTTTCCGTTTAAAGGAAACGCCGCATTCGATGCCCGAGTCGGGCTGATCCGTTTGCCGGATCCAGACAATTTTACCCAAAAAATGGAGGGGAAAGAGGGTGTCCGGAAGATTGATCCTCAGGTCGAGCGGTGTCCCATGAGGAACAGAATCACGGAGAACCAAACGAGCACCATTTTGGGAAAAATCTAAAACCTGTCCTGAATCCCACCGCCGATAAAAAATAGGTTTGTTTCTAAACCGATACCGCAACGAACCGTTAAAAAAGACTCTCGTCGCCTTTCTCTGGTCAGAAAAAAGTCTGTCGGGCGTGACTAAATATTCTCTTATCTTTGTTGTTGGAAACATGTAAAATCACCAAAATATAAAAAAACTGTTGCCGGCGCTTATTGCTTAAAAGATAACTGATCTTTTGCAAGATTCAAGGACAACTCCAACATTTTTTCTATGAAGAAGTTAAATCGTTGAAGGACAGGTTAAAAAAGTATATTTTTATCGATAAATATTCATTTCAAAACTTACATTCATGCCATAGCTATCTGCCCCACCCTTTGATTTAACCCTAGCAATCGGCTATAATTTTTCGGTGGGCATGAAGAAAATAATTTCCATGTTGGGGTTGTGTATCCTGAGCCTGGCCTTCAGAGAAGCTCCGGCTAGAGAGGTGAATTCTCTTCTTTTAAGAGACTTGGCAATCCCCAAATCTCTGGGCAAGATTGAGGAACGTCATATCGGCACCCAATCCCGTTGGATTATCCATATTCAGGACGTCCACGCTCACCTTGTGGCACAGGAAAATATCGCGGCGATCCTAGATCATCTCAATGCCTTGTACGGAATCAAAACAGTGGCCTTGGAAGGTGGGTGGTCGGCGACCAGTCTTCCCAAAAGTTGGGCACTTCCAACATCCCGTGAAAAACAAATGCTTGCCCGGGCTCTCTTGGAAGATGACTACATCACGGGACCTGTGTATGCAGCCCTTTTCTCGCCTACGCCGATCATGTTGGTCGGCATCGAAGACAAGATCCTCTATGAAACCAACCGCCAAATTTATGTGAAACATTTAAGTCAACGCCATCAGACCCAAACGCAGGTGGAGGCCTATGAAAAAAAAATCAAGGCCGAGAAGATGACCGTTTACGGCCCCGACCTAAAAAGCTTTGATGACGCCCTGCTCAATTTCCGCGAAGGGGAAAAGGCTGAAACCTTCCTGCCGTCCCTCATCCCCTGGACCGCCTCGAAGGGCATCGCGATCGAGGACCTCGATCAACTGCAGATTTTCAAGCAAGTCATGGAGGCTAGCCGTGACATCCAGAAGGAACTGCTCGAATCCGAGGCCAAACGGCTGGAACTGGCTTATAAACGCGAGGGATTGCATTTTGAGGAGCTCGTCCGAAGCGGGAAAATCCCGGACGAAAAACTCGAGTTTTATCCTGAAACGCAGAAATTTATCAAACTCCTGAAGATTCAGGATAAACTTTCCCACCGACGTTTTTTTGCCCAGATCGAAGAGGCCTCAAAACGGTTGAAAGATAAACTCTTTCAGTCGGAGGAGGAAAAACTGCTGGACCAAAAATCAGAGCGGTTTGGGATTGCCAAAAAGATCATCCTTTTCCAGGCCACTCCGGAGGACCTTAAAAAATTCCAGGCATTCCATCTTGATGTCCGCGCAGATATTGCTGATGCCGGTTTGACGGACGCCTTAGAGTTGGGGCTCCAATTTTATGATGTGGCTGTGGAACGCGACAAAATCTTTTTTGAAAAAATTATCAGTCATCCCGATTTGGCCGGAAACATCGCGGTCGTGACCGGAGGATTTCATACCGAAGGATTGAGCGATCAGCTTGATTCGGCCGGCTTCTCTTATATCGTCCTCTCGCCGGATCTGGCGAATGAATCCCCCGATGAGAAACTCTATTTTGAACGGCTCTCGGAAATCCTTCCACAAAGCCAGACCCTATCGGACCTGCGCAATAAGGCCAATAAACGTTTTGACCGGGCCTTTGCGCGAGCGGCTTCTGAATTAAGAACAACTCGGGACATCCGCCGAGCTATGGAAGTTGTGAAAACTTATGAAATCGGTCCGCCGACCCAACGCCAAAAGCCGCCCGAAGAATTTCGTCCCTTCACAAGTCTGCAGCGTCAGGAACAATCCAAGGCCATTCGGACGGCCGCTGAATCCGTCAGCACAGCAAATGCCCCTGTTTGGCTCTTTACTCGCGCTGCAACCCTGAACCGGCTCTTCCAAGAATCCCCCCTGCTGGCAAAGACCTTGTGGAATCTCGCCGTATCCAACGAAGCTAATAAAATCGTACTTCTCTATGAGGATATCGGTGAAATTTTAAATATCGAGGGGATTGAAAACCCAAACGTACAGCGCATGAGGGAAAGCGATTTTGACCGTGTCCTCGGTCAAAGAAAATTTGAAGGCGCCCGCGCCAAAAAACTCATTGCGGTGATGGCTGCCGATTATGCAAAGCCGAATTACGTCCTTCTTGACGAACATGTGATTTCGCTGCTCCTGTTCCGCCCTTTGGTGGAGGGAGGCTGGCGTTATTCCTACCGGGGTACCGAAAGTCAAACCCTCATCCAGGAACTAATCGCGGATGCAATCGAACGGGGCGCAATAAAACGAGCCGCTTAAGGTTTTTTCGAATGCCCCGCCACGTGGGCCTGGCAGGCCTCCAAAGATCCCAAAGGACAAAAATGCCTTAGGATTTCGTCGCGGCACCCGAAACGGTAAGGGAAAGGATGTTGATAGGCAGAACGAACGACGTTTTTTATTTCATGCGCAGGCAGACGGATTTCATTTATCT
>JAMWDC010000214.1 GCA_023819025.1 Candidatus Omnitrophota bacterium
TTCCGAATCTTTAGTTTCTATGAAAGGTTATGCGGCCATGTGCTTGAGAATCACAACCTCAGTATGGTAAAAGATCGAGAGAAGGCGGAAGCAGTGTTGAAGAAGCTGCCAGCCCCATTTTCATCCGATCTTGTCGGGATTTTCAAAACCCTCAACAGGAATCAAGACTTGAACGAACAACAAAGAAACCTACTTACAAACGCCGGGGTCGATATAAACCTGTTACCTGGTATGGCAAAAGTGGTCTTGGACGCGGAAGATGCAACCAGCGTACCGGCTCATCTGACCAATATGCGATACAGAAACCACGACCGCAATTATATCCGGCTCCTTCTGATCTACCGAAGTTATGTCAAAAGATTAATCGCAAGCTCGAATACCTACGACCAATTTGGAGAGCGAAACGATCAAGGTGAAATTCATAACCGGATCGCAGAGGCCATCGTCCATATTTTGATCCGGGAGGGAATATTGCCGGTTCGAGCGTCGCAATTAGTCCTTGAAGATCACACTTTCTACCGCCTCAAACCTGACCTGCGGGCTATGTTGGAAATGCGGGACAGTCTCAGCCGCTGGGTGGATGCCGAAACCCTTGCTGCCGAGTTGGATCCACAATTAACACAAGTCGAGAGGGCACGGGCGATAGCGTCTCAGCTGAGACAAAATGCCCTGACTAATGAATCCGCTTATTTGCTCACCTTGATGAGGCCTTCAGAACGCCGGGATCTTTTGGATCAAATCAACGTGGGTCAGATTGAATCCGAAGTCAACCGGGAAGCTATCGCGCGCGAAGTGGACAGGACGGGCGAGTTTTTCGGTATCAGACGCCAGGCCGAAATTGAGCGAAGATTCCAGAAGGAAGTCATCAAAAAAATAAGGGATAAGATGGAAGAACAGATGATCGGGATGTTGAATCCTATAGGATTGGATGCGCGTTTGGAAGAATTCCGGGGTATTGGCTTTGGAAAGGTTGTCGATCTTGGCAATGAAATCACCCGACTTGTCAAGTCGGTTCTTGGAGAAGAAATTGTGGCGGCGGCGACTTCGATGGGTGAGAAACACACAACCATTGAGGATCGGGAGCTTTCCGAAAGGAAACGGCGGGAAAATTACGTCAAAGAAGTGTTTCACTCTATTTTTCAGGCAGCCACTGGAACGATGTTTGTCCGCCAGCATGGAATTCCTCTGCGGGAGGACGAAACCTTCTTTCCGTTGTGGGTGTTTCCCTGGACCGATTCGGAAGGCAGGTCCGTGATGACAGAAGCACCGTGGGATCCGGAAGCAGGATTCCGAAGTTACGAAAAACCCCAAGTGTACCGGGAGGTCGAAAAATGGTTTGAGAAATATCGCGGCCCCAATTGGCGAACACCGGAAAACTTCAGAGACTTCCTTGAACAACAGAGGGGGACGGATCAGTTCGGGAGGATTCGGGACTATGAACATCTGCATAACTACTTGAAGCGGCGATTTCATAACTTCTTCAGTCAATTGAAGGAGCTTTACCCGGAATTTGTATATCCCGACCTGGATGATTTCGCAATCCTTGAGATTATCTACAATTATCAACAGAACAAGGTACATCCTTCGACGATCCTGGATCCCATGGAAAGGACGCTGGATTGGTTGGATCGAGGTGGGACAATTCCGCAGGCCCGGGTCATGACCAAGCTGAAGACCCAATTTTACTATTTGACAGTGTTATTGAATGAAGGAGACGGGAAAAAATCCATGCAGGAATTAGAACAAGCATTAGAGGACATAAAAATTCAATCCGAGTCAGATTTGAAGAAGAAAGTCGAAGCATTAAGGAAAGAATCAAAACAGCAGTTAGATCGAAACTCAGCGGAATTGAGCGCCGACTCAAAGAGAAAATTACAGGAAGAAGTCTCGATACAATTGGAAAATGACATCGCATCAGCGACGGAACGATCAAAGGAAGAGTTAAACGAGAAATTGAGAACAAAAATAGAAGATGAATGCCGTAAATTGATGGCAAAATTAGATCAGAAAGGCATCCCGTTCTCCGAAGACGATTGGTCTGCGCGTTTTGACAGCTTTTTGACAAAATATCAAACCGTGATGATCGAACCCGGGGATACCAACGGCTGGCTGTTATTTGACGATCCAACAATGCGTAATCTTCTCACTCAGGTCCCGGGAGACAGAAGGCTGGACCTCGCTCGTGTTGTATTTGAAATCCTGGATGGCGAATTTGACATTGATGTTCGGAGGCGTATCAAATATCGCGCAACCATCAAGGCGCAGGAATCCATGCAGCCTCAAGGCAAGGGTGTCATGGAACCTCAAGAAATTTTCTATTACCTTGCCTTGAAGGCCCCTTCCCGTGCAGACCGGGTACCGGATATTCTGGAAATTGCAGGATTATCACAAAGCGAGATTTCACGCTTTCTCAGAAAGATCGAACCCTCCATGCCCATCAAAGAAGAAGTGGATCGGGTGGCGAGTTCCATCATCCTTGAGCGGGTCGGAAGCAACTGGCGAAACCGGGAGGCGATCGTTCACGAAAAGCTTCTCACGGCGCTTGGGAAAATGGGATATGAGACAAGTAATCTAACCAAGGGGATACCCGTCCGGTCACCGATAGCGATGCTTCAAGGCGCTTCGTTTTTAGACGCTAACAACTTTTTCAAGACCGTAGCATTTATTACCGGAAGTGATCTTGTCATAGACCACGACCATCATCTTGCATTTTCTAGCGATTTCCAGGTTCTTTCTGTTCCGGTACAGGAAAAAGACTGGGCCGAATTAGGGCTTACGCGCCAGGCGGAACTCATGGAAGGAACATTAAACCATCGTGAGATTATAGATAGAATTTTAGACATCCAGAGAAGGAAATCCGCACCCGACATGCTCATTGCAAGCGAACCTGACGACGAAGGGGGCAAATATTACGTCATCCGTATTCCAAACCCGGCACTGTGGGAAAGGATACGCGTTCGAAATGACAAAGACCAATTAACATCCGGCCGATTAACCGTCGAAGAAATCACCGAGATCATTCGAAAAACATACCAGATTCCCGAAGATGAATGGCACATTGTGCCGGAGAAAATTCAGATCCTTTCCATTCAGGATAAACTTTTCGCAAGTCCTTTGGAGGAAGATGACACGTCCGATTTATGGCAGATCGGTGCCCTCGCGGCACTCGGTGCCTTAGGTTATGGAATCGCAAGATTGCTTAATCAAAAAGATGGAAACGTTAAGGACGGAGACACCTGTACGGCGCGTGCCGAGGTTCGGGCGGGGGAATCAGAAGTTGGTTCGGCAGGAAAGGAATATCGGCAGCCCAAAAATTGGTGGGGGTTTTTTAGTTTTGTATTTACGGTTTTGATTACGGTTGCACTTTTATTTATCTTTTCGGATATCTCAGGAATCCATCACCTTTTCAGCCTTAAAATCTTGAAGACCGCGCTTTACCTTATTGTTTGCGCATCGCTGTTATATTCCACCTATTTCAAATTCAAATTCGGCAAGACCCGAGAGAAGAAGACAACCAGGAATTGGCTGGACTATGCCCAGGATATGCTATCGCAATGGGGCCTTCGGGCGAACCAGTCAAAGTTTGTTAAGGTCGTTTTGCTGATGAGTATCGTTCTCATGTTCATGCTCCAAGCCCCTTCGCCTTTAGCCTTTTTAGCAGGGATCTTCCATATACCCGGCTGGTGGATGATTTTGACGCTGCCGACAACCTATTTTATTTTGAAGTATTTTCCACCGCTGATTGGCAAGGGAGTTTTCCCCAAAAGGCGCTTACCCGCCTCTGCCAACATCATCCTCGCAATCGTTATTAACGTATTTCCATTATTATGGATCCCGGGTTTGAACGTGACCTTGTTTACGGTCACCTGGTATTTTTTTACGTGGGGGGCAGCTTATCTGGTTTTTTGCTTGTTTGTAAAAAAAGGCTATCGCCTGAGTGTTCTCTTGCTGGGGCTTACGTTTCTCGGCCTTCACGTTACCTTTCCTTGGGGAAGCTATTCTTGGTTTCTGTTGCCCCTGCTTTTTGTCCTTGTCAGTCCGTATCGTGGTATTTCTAAAATAGGGAGGAATTGGCTGTTCATAGCGACCCTTGGAGCAGCGGTCTGGTTTGGGCTATATTTTTCACTGGTGAAACCCGCTGGTTTTCTGCTTTTCTTTATGTTTATTA
>JAMWDC010000215.1:0-1564 GCA_023819025.1 Candidatus Omnitrophota bacterium
GCCGGAAAACCGCACATTGGTGAAGCACTGTACATTTCATTCACCTTTTTTATTTTATTTATAATAACCTGACTAGGCCGGAAAACCGCACATGGGTGAAGCCCCGTGATCGTCAATCCCGCCACGTGGTATTGCTGTTACGCCCCAGCACAATTCCTTCGATATATAAATCAGCCCATCTAGCACTCCTGACCCAATGTACACCCCCGCGGTGTACATTGGGGGCGTGGGAAAGGAGGTTCGGTTGTGAGTCGAAAAAAAAGAAAAGCGCGAAAGCCGATTATTGGCATCACCTGTGATGTCAACAAGCTGAAGCCCTTTTTCTCCGAATTCGAACTTTTTTGCGATTACCGGTATATCCGGGCTATCCTCAGAGCTGGCGGGATTCCCATCCTGATGCCCATCAACCTCGTCTATCGCCGTGATATTTCAAGACTCCTCGACGGCATCGACGGCCTTGTCATTGTCGGAGGGGGCGATATCCATCCGAGTTTTTACGGCGAGAAATCCTCGCGAAAGATCAAACCGATTTACCGGGGGCGGACCTATTTCGAGATGCAGCTTTACCGAACGGCCCAGAGAAAGAAAATTCCGGTGCTCGCCATCTGCTATGGGATGCAGCTGCTGAATGTCATCTACGGAGGGACCCTTTATCAGGACATTGCCGCCAAACTGAAATCCGTTAAGAACCATTGCTCCCCGCGTAGCCCCATGCACCGTGTCAAAGTTCTACCCGGTTCCTTATGCGAAAAAATCTTCAGGAAGCGTTCCTTTATGGTCTATAGCCGGCATCATCAGGCCATCAAGGTTGCCGGATCCAAACTCCGCATTACGGCCTTTTCCGAAGATGGCGTCGCAGAAGCCATTGAGGGACCTCCGCGCACCCTAGCCGTACAATGGCATCCAGAATGTCAGCCCAAAGATATGGTCCAGCGCCGACTCTTTAAATATTTTGTCCACTTAGCGCGCATCCATCAGCAGGCCATCTAAAAAAATCGGGGCAAACACTCTTGCAAAAACTCTAAAAACAGATGAGACCTGTCCCGCAGTGAACGTTTTTATGCGGCAGGTAAGGCAAAGAATATGATTAGGACCGCAAGATTCAGCAGGACGAGCATCAGGCCCAGTTGGCGGGTCGTTCGAATTTCGCGGGCCATATCGATCGGGTTCGCGTTCCAGTTCAGCTTTGACATCAGAGCAATATAGAGATGGATCGAACGTTGAGGCTGAAGAGACGAAAAGATCCCGAAGACCAAACCGAGCGAGGCCAGAAACGCAACGCCGCGATAGGCCAAGGTTAAATAGAATTTTATATCCGGGGGTATCGGCATTTTAAACCGCTTCAATAGTTGAGGGTGGCTTGGTGGTAATATTATAAGTCACGCTGACAACACCAGGTACTTCGGACGTAATCCGTTTGGCCAAACCGGTTAGAAGTGTATAGGGAAGTTTGGTCGGTGACCCGGTGACTGCATCCGTACTGTCCCAACACCGTACCTCAATTTGGAATCCGAAATCCCGTTTCCCATCCCTGACACCGGTCACCTTATCCTCATGAAGAATT
>JAMWDC010000215.1:1576-4129 GCA_023819025.1 Candidatus Omnitrophota bacterium
AAACGCCTTGCGGCCCTCAAGCACTTCTTCCACAATCGCAGTGGCTTTCTTGACCAGATCGACTCTCTCTGAAGTAACTTCACCGATAATCCGCGCGGACAAGGCCGGACCGGGGAACGGCGGACGGGCATAAATCTCCTTCGGCAATCCCAAAGCTTTCGCGACCTTGCGGACTCCGGATTTCCTCAGCTGAATAAGCGGTTCGATCACCCGGTATCCGAACTCACGCTGAGTATCGATTCCGAGCTGCTCGAGAATATTATGCTGCCGCTTGACGCCAGCTACGGTTTCCTCGACATCCGTATAATTCGTACCCTGCAAAAGATATCTGGCCCCACTGACCTTGACCAGACGACGGAAAACATCTTTATAAAATGCCTGAGTAATGGCTTCGCGTTTTTCCTCGGGATCCGTCAGTCCCTTCAATGCGTTGAAAAACTCCTTCCGGCCGTCCACCAGTTCGACCCGAACGCCTAATTTACGGAAAATCGAGACGATCCTCTGAGGCTCATTCTGACGCATCAAGCCGTGATCGATGAAATAGGTTTTCAATCCCTTGCCAATCGCCTTATGCCCGAGCATGGTGACCGTGGAGGAATCGACACCGCCTGAGAGGGCGTTGATGGCGATTCCTTTACCTACCGTAGAAGCAATTTGCGACACTTGCTCGCGGATGAATGCCTTGACATCTAACTTTTCCGTTTTGATTTCCTGAATGTCCATTATCCCTCCTTATGCAGATAGCTTACAATACAATAAAGACAGACACCTATTCTTTAGATCACCCTTGCTCACAAAAATAAGCGCCTGTCCCCTGTTTCCTATATCTTCTTGACAACCCGAATGAAGTTCGCAAAGGAACGGTCATACGTCCGTTCGATATGATCCGGGAAAAAACAGGCCGGTAATTCCCCGTTCGACCGGTGGTAGCTCAAGCACTCGCAGCACTTCCCCTTGCGGGGACAGGGTTCGTAGGAGCAATTGCACCCTTTCATATTCGCAGTAATTTTGCATTCCATAACTGGTTCCGACAGGATAACGTTCAGTGCGGCTTGATACCAAACGTAAAACCATTCTTAACCGCACGGATCAATTCCGGAAGAACTTCCAAATAGTCCCGTGCGATCCCGTAATCCCCGTGCCGGAAAATCGATGCGTTTGGATCCAGATTCACGGCGATGATTTTCTCGGACTCCTTGATCCCGGCTAAATGCTGAATCGCACCCGAAATGGCGACGGCGATATAAACCTTGGGCCGGACGGTTTTCCCAGTCTGCCCAATCTGGCGCGCATACGGAGCATACCCATTGTCCACGGCCTGCCGGCTCGCACCCCAATCTGCATTGACCCCTTGATCCTGCAGGGCCTTTGCAAGGTCTTTGACCAGCTGAAAGTTGTCGAGTTCGCCGCAGCTCCGCCCCCCGGACACAATCACATCCGCCACAAAAAGATTTTGGGCGCCTCCCTCCTCACGAACGGTCCGTACAATTTCAACCGCAAAATCTCCGTCGGTAAATTCCGGGACAAACTCCGTGACATTGCCCTTGCGGTTCGGGTCTGGCGTTAGCATCTTAAAAGTCCCAGGGCGCGCCGTCGCCATCTGGGGACACCAGAAACCGACAATGGTGGCAAGCTTACTCTCTCCGTAAGTCGGCCGGATGGATTCCAGGCACGGATACATGATCGATTTTCGCTGGGCGTAGACAAATTCACCGATCCGCAGATTCGTACAATCCGCCGTGACCCCCGCCCGGACGCGGCTCGCGATTCGCGGGGCTAGCTCCCGGCCGGATGTGGTGGCGCCGAAAAGGGCGATTTCTGGCCGGACCTTCCGGATCACCTGCGTCATCACGGCTGTCACCGGAAGCGTCGAATAATCCTTCAGTCGCGGATCATTCACCAGAATCACCTCATCCGCACCGTATGCAATGATCTCGCGCGCGAGCGATTGAATGCCATCGCCGATCACAACCGAGGTTACTTTCGTTTGAAGCTCGTCGGCCAACCGGCGGGCCGGATTTAAAATCTCGAGGGAAGACCGTGCTGGCGTCTTTCCGTAAACTTCCACCCAAGTCAGAATGCCGCGCGCATCCCTGCGGAAATCGACCCGAGGATATTCGAATTTTTTGGCAGGCTGAGGCTTTGCAGCTCCCGAATCCGGAGAAGCCTGGGAACCTTTCTGTGCTTCGTTTGTTACCGAAGTTTCCGTCGGCGGGGACAACTTTTTAAATTGGCGGATCAGATCCTCAACTAAATCTGCCGGAGTCCTTCCCGACATCATGACTAAAGGGGGCCGGGTTCGTACAATGTCCACGACCTTGGCCACCATGGTCGGGGAACCGATCAATCCGACTTCCTCGGCCTTGAGACCGATCTGATCCAGGTTCCATGTCTCGATCTTCATGGATTTAGCCTTGATGGCACCGACCAGGGAGGGGCGCCGCGCTGCGGTTGCCGTGGGCGTGACCGAAATCAGACACGGAATCGGAACTTTCAAAACCTGGTGTCCCCCCTCAATAATGCGGCGGACCATTAAATGATCCTTTTTGTATT
>JAMWDC010000216.1 GCA_023819025.1 Candidatus Omnitrophota bacterium
GGACGGCGCGGCTTGAGCCCGGCGTTTCAGCGCGGCCGGCAGGAGGGAAAGGGCATCCTTAAATCCAAGGATGAATTCAAAGTGGCCGCGCAAGATCGCGATCCCGAGACGCCATGGAAGAAAAAACAAATGAGCCATCAGATACCGTGCGTCCCGGATATTTTTCCAGACGAAAAGGAAAGAATTCCGGTGGTTGATACGGAGCGTTCCGGACTCACCGTACTCTTTGTGAAAACTTGCGCCCCCTTTGTGGTAGATCAAAGAGGCAGGTTCGTAATAAAGGACCCAACCTTTTTTCCAGGCGCGGAAGCAGAGGTCACTGTCTTCCAACCGGCCCGGTAAATAAAGGGGATCATATCCGCCAAGCTCCAAAAACTTTTTCCGGTCAAAAGCGCCGTAACCCGCAGCCATGGTCCGATGGCGTTGATGAACGTCCTTTTCATAGCCGGCGTAACGGGAGCTTGCCCAGAAAATCCCGTACTTTATGCGGAACCGCGTGATCCCGCCTTCATGGTGCAAACCATCGAACGAGAGGCAACGCGGCGTAACCATGAAGACGTCGGCATCCCGTTCGAAATATTCGATCAAGGGATCCAGAAAATCCTCGTTCACTTTGATATCGTTATTCATCAGGACTGCAATATCGCAGTCCGACACGGCAAGATAATCGTTATACGAGCACAGAACCCGGTTTTCGTTGGCGCGCCACACAGTGATTTCCGGATATAATTCCTGGGCCAGACGATCGCTCCCGTCGGTGCTCCCGTTTTCTACGATGACAAGTTTGGTAGGATATTTCGTCCGACGGACTGCGGCCATGAACGAAGGAAGGCATTCTAGAAAGAGATTCCCGCCATTATAGTTTAAAACGATGATTTCAACTTTAAGCATGGGGGGGTTCGAGAGTGCAAACGGCCAGCATCTGCCAGGCCCAGGATTTCCGGAACCAACACAGGGTGTTGATTACCCATTTCTTGAACGGATTTCGGTAGGGGCCGTTGTAGTAGTAAAAATCCGAAACCTGAAATCCATGGCGAATCAGGAGTTGCCGCAGCACCTCTTCCTCGAAGGCCAGGGTGTGTTCCTGGTTTGGCCGGATCCGGTCCCTGAATAGGACGGCTTTGAGGGATCGCAAGCCGTAACCATTGTCGGTGGTTAGAATAAAAATTCCATTGGGCCTCAGATGACGTTTGACACCCTCGAGAAAGAGACCGGGATTGGATAGGTGTTCGATGATATTGCCCGCGATCACGACGTCGAAAAGTCGATTCAGGTTCAGGCTTTCAACATCGGCACAAACGACATCGTATCCCTTTTCTTTCAGGCGGGTTACTTCCTTGGCCTGATAATCTACGCCTAGGACATTCCGGGCGCATGATTTTAGGTTGCGGTGGAGCCAATGTTCATTCGCTTCCTGACCGGCGTCATGATCCACGCAGCCCAAATCGAGAATCTCTTTATCGACGATGTAATTCCTGATAATATACCACCGATCGCGAATAAGCTTTTTCATGGTGGAAATTCTAGGAAATTCTGCAGGGAAATGATAGATATTGTGGCGTCCGAGATTGCGATCAAGACTGATTATTTTGAGATGACAAACCTTATGGAACTCTCCTTTGTAACAATGACGGAGTGTCCTCTTTGTTCGAAGCGCTCGGCGGTGAAGGAACTGTATGACCTCGGACGCTTTAAGGTGTACCGTTGCGCGTGCGGCCACAAATTCATTAGTCCCGGTCTTGACGCCCGGAGCATGGCCTCGATTTATCAGTCATCAGCGACTCTCGCCAAGATTAACCCGGCGCTTGGGAAGTACTATGAGTACGACAGCCTCAATCCCAACACCAAGACATATCAGGATTATGATTTGGCCTTAAGAAAACTCGCACACCATGCGCTGGGCCGGGATTTACTTGAAATCGGCTGCGGTACGGGTACCTTTCTGCACGTCGCGCGTGCCCGAGGTTGGTGGGTCACAGGGGTGGATTCAAGCGCAGAGAATATCCGAAAGGTGAGGGAGGATGGAATGGTGGGATTTGTATCGGTTTTTCCGGATTTTAGCACCGATCGAAAATTTGACGCTGTGGTCATGTGGGATTTGATCGAGCATCCGTCGGATCCGGTTTCATTCCTCCGCCGGGCATCGATGTTATTGAGGCAGGGAGGCTTATTGCTGATCGCCACGCCCCATGATCCGAATTTGCTGACCATGATCGCAGGTTGGATCTACCGACTGAGCGGGGGGAAAATAAGTTTTCCTCTCCGGCAATTTTATGTTTGGGAACATTCTTCGTATTTCAGCCGCGAGACACTGTTCCGCATGATCCATTCCAATGGTTTTCAAATTTTAGAGATGTGGAAAACCGAAACGGATCTTGAACGGTATCAGTTTCATCCGCTCATAAAATTAGGTTTGATCGTTGCTTTTTTCGTGGCGCGATGCTTGCAACTTGAAAATCGGCTCCTACTTATAGCCCAAAAGGTATCGTGAGGAAACTCTTGTGATCTACTTGATTCTTTTGGCGGGGGTTCTGGTGAAAGTGCCGGCACTTTCCCAGCCGCTCCTCGGTTATTTCGCGAGTTATCAGATGTTTAATGCCATGATGGCGGAGATGATGATCCGCGATCCGCGTCAGGCCCTGCTGGTTCCGACCACGTTGATGATTCTCAATGGTCCGCCGGCACTTCAGCTTTTGTATTATCCCTTCGCGTCTTTGTGTGCCGCTGCCGGCACGATGTGTTTCCCGGGCAGTATCGAGTTTTGGGGCCGCACTCAGGCCATGCTCTTGACCCTCGCATCGGGGTGGGCCGTCTTTGATTTGGCGAAACGATATTTTGGCGAGCGCATCGGACTGTTGGCGGCAATGATTTTTACGTTTTCACCCATGGGTTTGATTTCGGGGATCAGTTTCCAAAATGAGGCGGCCGCCATTTTTATTCTTTTACTATCGTTTCTGTCGGGCGGGACATCGCGGGCTTGGCGCGATTTTTTATCCGGAGGTCTTTTCTCAGTCACGCTCATTCTTCGTTTACACTTCATCGGGGTTCTGCCCGCCTTAGTTTGGGCGATCTTTGCACAAAACTTCACGTGGAGAAGACTTCTGTTTTTTTTACTGGGAGTGGTGATACCCGTTACGGCATGGTTTTCGTTTGTTTATCATGTGGAAATCAAAAGTAACTCCGTACTGACCAGTTTGTTCAGTCAAATGGGCGAGGGAAGATTCCTAGTGCAAAATCTGCTGAGATCACCGAAGTTCTATGTTAGGATTTTTGATCTTTTAATGGCACAATGGGTGACACCGCTTCTTTTCCCTTTTTTGGTGCTGAGCTGCTTATCGTATCACCGGTTGCGGTTGCCGTTTCTTCTGTGGCTTTTGGGTGCGTTGGCTACGATCGTCCTTTTGCCGCAGAAAGTTTATGATCATCCGTTTTATTTGATCTCGGGACTTCCAGCCGCCAGCATTTTGACTGCCTGCCTATTTTATGATTTCATGAATCGGTTTCCCAAAAAGGTGCTCGTTCTCTTTCTCGGTTTCTTTGTGGCTGTCAGTTTACGGTATTACTTGCCGCCAATATTGACGATTCCGACCGGCGCTTCGAAAATTCAGCAGATCGGCAAACATGTGGAAATGATGACACAGCCGGAGGACCGCATTGTGGCTTCTTACGGTCAATCGGTGGAGTTACTTTATTATTGCCGCCGGATGGGATGGAGTTTTGACCTTCAAATGGCAACGCGTAAGATGCCGGATCAAAAGCGTTACCGCGACAGGATCCAGAAGGGCTACGGCGATCCCATACAATGGCTCGAGCGGTTGAGGTCCGAAGGGGCGCGTTACTTGGTCATCGGCGAACCTGAGCAGTTTTACCAGAATCATGAATTTTCCGATTACGTCGATAAGACCTATCCTGAGATTGCCGCCGGAAGTGATCTCTTCAGGATGTATGATCTGACCCAAAGCCGATGAAAACCTTAGTGGTTATTCCGACTTACAATGAACGTGATAACATCGGCCGCCTGATCGGGCGCCTTTTGAATATCGGTTCCGATATTGAGGTTCTCGTTGTCGACGATAATTCCCCGGACGGTACTGGGAAATTGGTTTTGCAGTTTTGTGAGAAC
>JAMWDC010000217.1 GCA_023819025.1 Candidatus Omnitrophota bacterium
CTCGCCGCTGGGGGAGATTCCAGCGGGGTTTACTGAAGGGGATCCCTTTGGTCAGTAAAGCTGGCGGATTCGGAGCGGATACCCCGGATCTCCTTGCCCGATTCTTGACGGATACAATGAGGCCGGTGCCGGTCCTGACTCAGACAGGTCAACGTTCTGAAGTCAGGCAGTCTTTCTTAGGATTGATCCCATGGGGGCTCGCGCCGCTTTTGGCTCAAGTGACCCAGGATCTTGAGGAACAGTTTGCCAGAGAACGGGAGTTGGTGAACATGATTTCAACCGGTCTTTTCATCGGATGTACCATTCTTGGAATCATCGCTGCGATCCTCTACGTTGTCATAAGACTTCAGCAAGAGAGAAGCGGTTTTATCGAAGAAGAATCCCGAAGGCCTTCGCCGCCCGTGCAAAGAGAGAAAATGCCTCCGACCAAAATCTCCCTCGAAAAGGCATTCCTTATTGTTTTTTCGTCCCCAGTCATCCTACTTTGGTATTTGGTCAAGGGTAGCGTCTGGATCATCAGGAACGGTATTCCTTCTGTTTGGCATCGATTGAAAAGCTGGAGGCCGAGACCCAAGCCGGTACGCAAAGAAGATCCGGTTCAACACGCGGTCAATCAATTTAAACAGTCTGTTGGTGAGAAGGTTAGAAATCTAGTCGCAAGTGGGAGGCAAATCTCGGATCAACAGATTAACGAGCTGAGGGATAAACGTTTTCGCAGCTCCAAAAGCAGGGTCCCGCCACACCGTCAGAGAGAATTAGAGCTTGCCCTAGCTCAAGCACAGGCCGACATGGGGATCCGATGGCCGGACGATGTCAAAAAGCCATTTTCCCGGAGAATGGGCAACGTCCTTTGGAATCGTTTGAGATTCGTCGTTATCATTCCGGCATATCTTATCTTTTTGGCCGCAAACGGGATGAGGCGATTTTTCACTGAGGCCATTCCCTGGTTTTTCCGAAAGGGGCTCCCGGCATTTTTTACTCAAGGGATTCCACGGGCATATCAATGGTTCGTGCGGGTCCCGGCGGTCTCGGCTATGATCGAAGTGGGCACCGGTATTTTGAATTTTTCCGCGAATCTATTTTGGCGGTGGCCGGTGGCGTGCATCCGAATAATTTTAAGCGGGGTCTGGGGTTTCATTACGACCGGGATCCCCTGGTTTTTCACCAAAGGCATTCCATATGCATTTCATTGGATTTGTCAAAGACCGCCGGTTTCAACATTCATCCGTTTCGGAAAAACGGTAGGGCGTATTGGTGCGGCATCGTGGCAGTTCATGATCGCGTATGTCCCGCAAGCCATAGCCGATACCCACAGAAGTTTCCGGTCCTTTGCGGCTAAGAATATTCAACGATTCCGGGATCTAGCCAATGAAGGTCTGCGTGCCCTTCGGAATTTTGCGATCTATGGATCATTGACCTTGCCGCAGCCAAAACCTCGGCGAGCTAAGCATGATATGCCCGAACGCTATCCTAAACGCGAGTGGGTCCGGCGTGCCCAACCGTCTTTGCCCGTGTTAAATGAGGAACAATCCACCCACATTCTCCAAGAGATTGTTGATGGGAATCTGGAGATACAAGAAGTCGGTTCTCATGAGGATTTGATACACGCTGTCTTGGGCAATACGCCTGATTCGCAGAAACTTCTTCAAGATTTGGAGACTCATCCGTTGTTTGAATGGTATGCGCAACGTTTGGCCGAGGCCTTTGGAAAAGAGAAGGTTTATCTTGTCCGCAAAGGATCGAATGTCTGGCGCAAAACCGGATTTATTTATGTCGACGTATCGGTACCCGATAAGCCGGAAGCTTATATTGAAGAACAATTTGTCCGGAGATTAACTGGTCTTTCCGGTTGGTGGATGCGCTTGGGCGTGTTTTGCAAAACCATGTTTCATCAATTCTGGGGTCCTTCCCGATACTATCTTGAGTCCACGCGCAAGGATCTTGCCAAAGGATTTTCATCGCTTCAAGATTCAGTACGGGCCGCCATCGCCGAATTGGATGATCCCGCGGAGATTGAAACGCATTTCCCTTTTGGCGATTACCGGGATCGTTTACAGGCATCCGGACTGCCTGCCCAGGAGATCCGCCAAAGGGTCCGAGAGCTTGATGCGCGGCTCGCGCAATTCAGACAAACTGTTGAGCGTAGGAATTTGGCGCGCGAATTTTTAAATCTTCGGAGGAATTTTCCGAATCGGCTTGGCCAGATCCGCGATCCCAGCGAAGTCCCTCAGCACCCCGAGGTGGACGGATACCGTGATCGACTCCTGAATTCCGTGCTTCCCTGGCGTGAAATTCGTCGACGGTGCGCCGAACTCGATACATGGATCGAAAGGATGCAAAAGGAGGTCCGCGAAAGGTTGCTGGCCGAAGAATTTTCAAGACTCAAAGAGACCATCGAAAGTGCCTTGGATCAAATCACGGATGGAAGTGCCATCTCCCGGCGTCAAGATGTTGCCGATTATCGCGCGCATATCCGGGCTTCAAGTCTTGGGCAGGATCCGATCGGATGGCTTACCTTCGAACTCGATGAATGGATCTCGGATACCGCACAAATTGTCGATAGACGGACCGCCATTGATCAAGACTTTGCAGAGTTAAAACAGAGAGTCGAAAGCGAATTAGATGCAATCGAAAACCCTCAGGACATAGCCCGCCGTACAGACGTAATGGAGCATCGCCGGCGCGTTGAGACTTCGGGTATCGGCGCTGGAAGGATTGGGGCTCGAATTGAGGCGCTGGATGTCTGGATTCGGCAGACGGAGCAGGAGATTCAGTTGCGCCAGTTGTCGAAGCAATTGGCCAGACAAATTGAGACGATCCGCCGAGTGGTTCAAGATATTGCCTTTGTTCAACCGGATGACGTACAAGGGCACATTCAAGTTGAAGAACTTCGACGCACAATCCAAAACGCGGGATTTCGGGATGAGTCTGAGCGGCAAAAACTTTTATATGATCTCGAAACCGTGGTTCTGCAATGCGGGCAAGCGGTGTGGCATAGGAATAATGAAAAGGCAAATCGTCAAATTGGCCACGATCCTAAGTTTGAATGGGTCCGGGTTCGAATGGGGAAAGGCAGCCGAGCCTTAAAAGACCATCGATTCAGCGAGGCGTTAGAATATTTTCAGAGCATTGAAGCGGATGCAGCTCTCCCCGTCCAGGTTCGCGGAATCGCTGCCGCACGCATCGCTGCTATCTTGAGGAGATCGGACAAGTTTGCAGCGTTAAAACATATCGAAGGCATGTTGCGCAAAGATCCCTGGAATATTTTCTTGGAATCAGATCGCGCTTTTACGCTTCTTTATGAGGGGCGCCATCAGCGAGAGCTTCACCAGCACGAAATCGCTCAGCAGCGTTTTCGCCAGGCCGTTGATCAGGCCGATGCGGTGATACGTAAGGAACCCTTCAATGCGCCGGCATGGAAAGCCAGAATCGCAGCACTTACGGATCTTAGTGATTATATTCCTCGCAACGAGTTGGGTAAGCATTTTTCCCGGATTGAAAAGCTGATTCAAGAGGCCGAGACGCAATCCATCACCGATACAGCCGAATCGCGCCTAATTCTAGCCCAAAAGCGTGCCTCCCTGGGTTTCCAAGGCCGCGCCGAGGTACGGGGCGGGGAGTTCGCTAACGAAATTTACGAATCTGTGATTCCCGGTACGGACGAGGAATATACATTGCGTATCGTCCTTGCCTACGCCTCCGCGAAGTACGCTCCTCCGGTCGAGACAAGATCCCGCTATGCGGTGATGGTTCGCAATCGCCTCCTCCTGGTTCTAAGAGATCTGGGAAAAGCGGGACGTAAGATCAAAAACTCGATCCGTATCCGTTTGGAGATTGTCTATGAAGATTCGGCTGAAAATCCGGTCATCGGCCGCATCCGGCAGGGGGGGATTGATCTTCTGGCAATGGGCAAAGATCTCTACAATCGTTTGGAGGGGACTCGCGCCCTGATGGAGGAATTTGCTCAATGGAACCCCAGCGGCAAACTGCACGCTCAATACGATGCCTTCCGTATCGGACCCAAAATCCTGCGAGGAGTCCTGGAAACTATTTTGGCGGATCGTGAAACGCGTGGAGTTCGTTCCGAAATACGGGAAG
>JAMWDC010000218.1 GCA_023819025.1 Candidatus Omnitrophota bacterium
CCCGGGCAAATCCCTTATTGATCGCATGCGACTGTCCTCGGTCCCTCTGACTGACCCAATAGTCAATCCGATCTTCATACCGCCTGATGATCTCCACACTCTCATCCGTACTTCCTCCGTCAATCACGAAATATTCCAAGTGAGGATATTTTTGACGAAGGACCGAACAAATCGCTGCCTCAAGAAATTCTCCCTGCTGATACGAGGGCGTCACAATGCTAATCTTCGGCCACGGCGAACCATTCGGGCGAAGATCGGGCAATCCCCCTCGGCACTCGACCCATGGCCAATTCGGAATCGTGTCCGAATCATCACCGCTGTTGAGAAATGGATGGGGGTGCATCAATGGATCTTGAAACAAGAAAAATTTGGATCTCGGAGTCCCAGAAAATGTTACCCCTCAACCTGGATTAAAAAACTTTTTACTCCTGACCATAGGCGTAAATTTTTTCCCTTGGATCCAATAAATCCTCCGGCGATCCTTCTTTTGCAATCCGACCATTTTCGAAAACGATCACTCTATCCGCCCTCCGGATCGTCGAAAGACGGCGCGCGATCGCGAGGGTCGTCTTTCCACGAATCATCTCCGCAATGGCTTTTTGAATCAGCTCTTCGCTCTCAAGATCAAGTGAATTCACCACTTCATCGAAAACGAAGATTTCGGGTTTTCTTAACATGGCCCGTGCAAAAACGAACCGCTGCTTTTCACTCCAGGATAATTTGACTTTCCCCTGTCCCATAAAGGTTTCGAATCGATCCGGCAATTGCATCACGAGAGGATACAGCTGTACCTTTTTAACAACATCGACCAACTCGTCTTCGGAAACCTCCCTATCAATCCCGTAGGTCAAATTAGTCCTCACCGTATCACTGAAAAACAGCATGCGGCGTCCGACCCCAGCCATCTTCGAACGTAACGACTTCAGGGTAAATTCCCGGATATCGCTTCCATCGATCAGAATCGAGGATGGCTTACAGTCATAAAAACGCAAAAGGAGAAGGATCAAGGAGACACTGCCTGAGTTGCGGGGACCGACAAGGGCCACCATTTGATTCTTTTCAATGGTAAAGCAGACGTCCTTTAAAGGCGGGATCCCAGGACCATTGAAATCGAGCAAGTTAAACTGTATTCTTTCCTTGAGGCCGGTAAACTCTCGCTCGCCAGCCGGGATAACTCCTGTCTCTTTCCGCTCAAATATTTGTTCAATCGTTTTCAAATGACGATTGATTTTATCAAAGACTTTCCAGCGGCGCGTCAGGCCTCTCAAAGACTGTACCAACCTGCGGAGAAGATAAAAATAGACAAAGAATCCTACCATGGATTCCAGGGCTCCGTGACGAATCGCCAAACCCAAAACAAAGGATAGAACGATCAGGATCGTGATAAAGAAAATATCTTTGGCGGGTTTGAGAAGGATCTGTTTTTGGGCCATGGCAAACTGGATACCCGCCATCGCGTCACTCAACTCGGCAAAATGGCGGCTTTCCTTTTCCTCCCAGGACGAAAACTTTACCAGGGGGATACAAGAAATCATGCCAAGAAGCCGGCTATTCAACTCCTGCAACGATTGTACAAGAGGAACTGAATCCTTTTTAATCCGCCCATGCGATTTCATGATCGAATAATAATAAAGAGGCAGAGCGAAGAAGAAAGTAAGAAGGAGAACAAGCCCCGTCAGTCTCCAGGAAATTACAAAGAGGAGGATCAAAAACACGAGAAATCTCAGGACATCGTTCATGGCATCTTGAAAAACCATCCAACCTTTGCCGACAAAGTTGATCCTGCCGATAAAGACCCGACGGGTATAGGCCCTCCGGTTCGGGTCAAAAGATAACTTCTCGAACTCGAGGCAACGCCGAAAGACAAGATTCCTCAGATCCCTTGAAAATCGGGCCGTTTGATAAGCCGTCATGGCATCGGATACGACCTCCAAGACTTTTTGGAAGAATACACACGTATAAATGGCCCCTAAACAAAAAACCAGAAGCGCTAAATCGCTTTGAAACCAAGAGGGTAGGAAATGACCTGCTACACTCCTGAATAGATCCGATCTCAGATATAAACTAAAATCCATCCGTAAAAGTCCCCGGCTTAAAAAAATCAGGACCATAAAGGCGAATCCGCTAAGACATGCGGAAAGAAAGTAGAGAATTGTGGGTAAAATAAAAACCGAAGGGCGGACACCGGTAAGCTTCATGTACTTATAAAAAAGGAAATCGTACGAAAAGAAGCGCTCAAAAAAAGTTTTGATCCTTTTCTGGATCATCTCAACGTATCTCATCCCTTTCAACCGAAGCATGAACGCCTGAATCGATGCTGGGCATATAAACCCGCCATCCGGATTATGTCCGGAATCCGGGGCAGCCACGGTTCCGGCAAGAGTGGAGGCTGAAGCCTTCTCCCGCGGGGACGGCAATAGCGTCCCGCTTCGATTTCCGTACGTACCCGCTGAAAAAGTTTTTCATAACTGGCGCCCATATTTTGAATGCAAAATTTAGAATTGGCAATCGTTTGATAGGCCTGCCGCATCATGGCCTGACGTTGTCCCGGATTCGATTGTAAAAATGCCAACCGTTCGGCGAAACTGTGAATATCGCCAACCTTGACCCGATAACCGTTTCGGTCACTTTCAATCAGTTCGGGGATGCCGCTTGCCAGATCGGTCACGACCGGAATACATCCCCGGCTCATTGCCTCGAGAAGTGAAAGGGGCATTCCTTCAAATCCGGATGTCATGATCACAACGTCGCTGTCTTCCATCGCACTCAAGACCTTCGCGTGAGCACAAGGACCGAGGAACCGCACCTTCCCTTCCGTAATGAAACGATTCAAACGCCTCTCAAGACGACCTCGGTCCAAGCCGTCACCCGCAACGATCAAATCAAAGGGAATATTTTTTTTATCCAATTCGATGACGATCTTGGCCAAATCCAACACCCGTTTCTGGTATTGAACCAACCGTCCCGCATAAACAATCTTCAGGGCGGCGTGGGGATCCGGGCGGCGATCGGGACATGCCGAAGGGATATTTACGCCATAGGGAATCGTTACCAATCGGTCGGACAATTCTGGATGAATGGTTTCAACTTACCGGGCAACTTCTCGTATCACAGCAACGACTGCATTCCAGAACTTCCCTAACCGCCTGACATGCCGGTAATGTTCCGGATCGTCGCTATGAAGGATGCCGACAATGGCGACTCGGTCCGATAATTCGGGACTGATCGAGGAAGCTTCGTAATCATAGTTCGGGATATAAATACACGGGGTGCGATCTTCCAGATATTGAATCAGAGCGCGCCAGCGCCCTTTGCGACTGTTTGTTTTTGTGACCGAAAGTTTCGCAAAGGGAATATCAACCGGCATCTCCATGGGATTCAAATTGACGGCGTGAGGTCTTGTCAAAAGGATATGGGCATCGCATCCTCGTTCCCTCAGATTGCGCACTAAATGCTCCGAGAAAATATTAACCCCGTTAAGCCGCCAATAGGGAGTCGTAACAATCACTTTCCATTCCATGATCGATCCAACCTTTTCGATGCCGATCACGGTATTACGCCTTCCCGAGTTCCGGAAGACAAAGGAAGAAGTCCGCCCACTGGATCCAATGACGAAACTTTCCGGCCCGTCTTGTGAATGGATTCATCCAATTTCTTACAGGCTTGCTTGAGTTCCGAAACCCTGAGGGAATAATCACGCCGGGCGGCCCATAATGTCCGACATCGTGCTGTTTGATAATCACTCAAAAGGATATCGAAAGGATTCTCTTTGGAAAGGACGCCGCCGATCCACTTTTTGAAACACAGAACACTCGACTTGCCGATTGATCCAAGCAATTTAGCAGGCCATATCCTGATCCCGTTCGAAATTGTTGTATTTCCCCCGGCAAGTAAAAACTTATAAGGATCCAGATAAACCCCCGCCTCACCGAATCCCCGCCATAAGGCACGCAGGTAATCCCACGTCAGCCTCTCCCCGGGGATGAAATGCTTCAGCTTTAGGCGATCGTCATACCATAACCGGTATCCGGCCAGCCTGAGAAGATAACAGATCTCCGCATCTTCCCCAGCTC
>JAMWDC010000219.1:0-1942 GCA_023819025.1 Candidatus Omnitrophota bacterium
CCAAAGGGTAATCTTCGAAACAGGAAGACGCATTTTCCGGGCCTCTTGGTAGATCCAACGGGCGAGGATTTCCGCGGTCGGATTTTCTTTAATCAAGACCATTTTTTCTCCGGCCTGCTGAAGCATGGGAACCAAGGGATCTTTTTCACAGAGGATCATCTTGTGATCAAGCACTTCCTCAATCCATGCCCCGATGGTCTCCCGGATCTTGTCAAAGTCCATCACCATATCCTGCGGGTTTAATTTTTCACTGGAGATCTCAATTTGGACCCGCGCGTTATGTCCGTGGAGACCCGCACATTTGCCCTGATGATTGACGAGTCTGTGTCCGTAATTGAAATGGAATTCGCGGGAGATTCGATACATGGCTTACGCGATCAGCGCGCCTCCATCCACGGGGATCAATGCGCCCGTAATAAAATCACCCGCCGCGCACAAAAATCGGACAGTCTCGGCAATGTCCCGGGGATCGCCGAACCGTTTCAAGAGCGTTCTTTCGGAAACGATTTTCATTTGTTGGGGCGTCATCCCACGGGCGGGCAGGATCGGACCCGGGGCAATGCTATTGACCTGAACGTGCGGGGCAAGATTTTTCGCAAGACCGACCGTGGCAGTCATCAAGCCGGACTTGGATATCGCGTAAGGCAAATAACGCATATAGGGCCGAAATCCTGTCCAGTCGGCAATATTTATAATTTTCCCAGATTTAGCCTTGGCCATGCGCATCCCGACCTCCTGAGCCAGGAAAAAAGGAGCCTTCAGATTCACCGTAAAAAATTCATCCCAATCGCGTTCCTTGATTTTCCCGAAGGGTGTAGGATAAAAAATTGCGGCATTGTTGATCAGGATGTCCACCCGATGAACTTTTCGGTAAATGGCGCTGACAAAATGCCGGATCATAGGCTGAAGCGGTTTGGTTTGGGATGAAAAGTCGGCCCGGACAAGACAGGCCTCCACGCCGAATGCTTTAACTTTCTTCTTGAGATCCAGAGCTTCCTTTTGCGACCGCCGGTAATGGATCACGATGGAAGTGCCGTGTTGTGCAAGGATCAAGGCAATTTCACGACCAACGCGCCGTGCGGCGCCCGTAATTAATGCAACTTTACCTTTGAGTTCCATCTCTCGGTACCGGTTCTCTCCCAGGGACAGGTACCATGGGATCCTTATGTTTCTCTTCTCCTGGAAGCCTTTAGTGTAACGGATAGAACCCTTCTCCACAAGCCCAACATTCTTTGCAACCGTATGACGCGGGTATCAAGTTCTTCAGGCTACACGCGGTTTAAGCTGGCGCATGTTGCGACGGAGTTTTCAATACTTGTCCCTGGGAGAGAACCGGTAGCGGGATAAGCAAGGCAGAAAGTGAACGGCCGTTCACTTTCTTGAAGATTTTGGCAACTTGAACACATCGATAAAGGATCCGGACACTAACCCTAAGTCCTTTGAGATCCGTTGGATGTGTTTTTCTCCGAAATCGGCATGGGTCTGGTGACGGAGGATAGGTGCGTCAATGAGCCAGCCGGTCTTCCAATAGGTCCGGACCTTGTCGGCCTCGATCCTCTGCTGGCCACCCAGCAAGACCTTTTGTACTCGTTTCTTCAAGGAAGGATAGGCTGCCAGTGGGGTCAAGCAGCTGGGGGCAATAACTGCATTCGGCATAGCGTTTATTCTGTATCTCGGTACCAAGATATTTTCTTTTCCCTTTCGGGCTGCTTATGCATTTGGGTTTACAGCACGTATATCAATTTCTGAGTTTCGGTATTCGCGTTATAATGTAACAATGAAAAATCAACCGACATTTTTGACCCCGCTGAGCTGGGCGGTCTATGACTTCGCCAACACAATATTTTCAGCCGTTGTCCTGACTGCCTATTTCCCCCTTTACCTCACAGAAATTGCAGGGGCTAACTGGTCTCTGTGTGCCGCAACACCGGCCTCAATGATT
>JAMWDC010000219.1:1952-4048 GCA_023819025.1 Candidatus Omnitrophota bacterium
ATTGACGGCGTGTTTGAACCATTTACCGGTCCGCTTACGGATCAAACCGGAAAAACAAAACGCTATCTGGTGCGGACAACCCTCATTACGATTGTCTTTTTTTCTCTCCTGTCGTTTGTTCAACAACCGTTCGCTCTCATTCTTTTTTTTCTCCTGGCTTGCTTTTTCTACCATTCGTCTCTGGTCTTTTATAATTCATTATTGACGGTCGCAGCACGGCCTGAAGAACAAGGATTTGCTTCAGGCCTCGGTACAGGCTTAGGGTACTTGGGTGTTGTCGTAACACTCCCTCTTGCGCATCTCATTGATCAAACATTCGGAAGGTCCCATGTTTTCTGGACCACGGCACTCCTCTTCCTGCTATTTTCCCTGCCTTTATTCTTTTATGTCCCTGAACGAGCGGTCTCACAACCTATTCGATTTCAACCTGGCCTCTGGACCTGCGAATGGAAAAAAATCTCTGAGACGTTCCGAAATCTGCCGGAATATCCGCATCTTCTACTATTTCTCGGAGGAAATTTCTTCGTGGTCGATGCTTTGAACAGTACGATCTTCTGGATTGCCGTGTACTGCCGTGAAGTATTCCATCCAGCACAGAGTCATCTGATCCTTTTCCTTATGGCCTTAAATGTAACTGCATTTTTGGCGGGAATCCTCAATGGAATTCTCACCGACCGCTGGGGCGCCATGAAGACCTTGCTTCTCGCATCCGGCAGTTTGGCCGCCACGCTCACAATTCTTATTCCCTTATCGGACTTTACATCCTTCGCTTTTGTGAGTCTTGTAGGAGGCGCGTTTGCTCTAGCGGGCATTTGGACAGCCGCTAGGAAAGTTGTCATCGAATGGTCCCCTAAGGAAAAACTGGGGGAATCCTTCGGCCTTTACGGCCTGACGACCAAGGTTTCTGTCATTGGAAGCCTGGCTTTCTCAATCGTAGCGGATTGGGCCGGATTCAAACAGGCGCTTTGGGTTCTGGTCTTTCCTGCGACGGCGGGATTCTTATTCCTGTCTTGGGCAATGGTGATGAGCCAGAAATGCAGAAGCGGTTCGCATCTGTCCGCCGAGGCATTGTGACAGCGGAAACTGCCCCCGACGTGCTTTTAATCCGCAAGGGGAAGAAACAGATCGCGCTCTTCGTCTGAAAGCTCCTTAGGATTTTCGGTGTCATCGACGGTCCCGGAAAAAGAAAAATCGGGCGGCGGGATGTCTTTAGGCTGATTTGCCTGGTAAATAAAATTCTGCTCCAACTTCGGCAAAGGGCCTTCGGATTGGCCTTCAGCGGACACAGACACTACTGGCTTCTTAGGTTCAGAGCATCCGGATCCGAATACGGCAGTCCAAAGAATGGCAGCGAAAACAATTTGCGTTCTGACGATAATTTTCAAAATTTCATTTTGCGATTTTGCCATAAGCCGTCACTCCCAGAATCTCTGCCCGAATTAAACTTCCCGGACCGTCTTGACAGCCGGCCTGACCGGAAGGCCGGGCGGGCGGAAATATTTCAGGTTTTTATCATAGCCGTAAACGCGGTCCGAATAAATACTCATGTTCGTACTTCCATTCATCACACGGTTGCCGTACAGACGAAGCTGGGTCTTGCTCGAATCGGATTGCCAGTTAAGATTGTATCCCGCGTCAAAGGCGGCGCTGGAACGGGATGAGTTTTCCGCATAAAGAATTCCGCTGGCACTTACGCTATCCGGACGAAAAAATAGTTTGTCCTTGGCAAGAAACGCCGTGGAATGGCCGGCATCGGCATGGGTCTGGCCCGACGCATAGGAAATATTTCCGTCAAAGACAATGTCATCGGAAGAAACAACACTGACCCGTCCTCCGATTTCGCCTTTGCAATAAATACGGCCCTTCACATAAACGATGGCACTCGTGGGCAGAGTCTGAGTCGTAACAAGGGTCGTAAAAGTCGCATTGGTGTATTCCTTCACCTGGGTCTGAGTGCCGCCGTTTGTCGCGACAAATTCCAGATATCGGTCCTTAGCCGAAGTTCCGCTATAAGACGGCGTGTTGTTGTGGGCCGAATAAAAATTATGATCAATCGGGATGAGGGTTTCTGTGGCATGGGCGTCTCCTTCTCCGTC
>JAMWDC010000220.1 GCA_023819025.1 Candidatus Omnitrophota bacterium
TTACCCAACTCAACTCCCATTTTGTAATAGGCATGGCTTGGCGGAACCATGGCACCGCCCATTACACCCATCGCAGGAGGTTCCCACTGGTCAATCTCCTGATAAACTTTCTCCCGTTCCGCCGCAATATCTTGGATCAACTGTTCAATGGATCGCTCCACCGAGGCACGATTCGTGAAACGTATCTCGGACCGCCGAACAAATTGCTGAATTTCGTCTCCGCGTGCCGTCTTCGACGGCTGAAGACCGGCAACGAGTTCGGGCACGATCCGTTGGCTCCCGTCAGGTTGCCGGACAGTTTGATAAATAAGATGCAGCTCGGTCTGTGGCGGAAACCAATCGATCCGAAGGATCTCGCCTCCGGAAACGATGCCGGCCACGACCTCACCCGGTTTTCCCCGTAAACGAAAGGTCCCTTTTGTCGTGGTAATCGCCACGGACGCGGATTGAGGGATCACATAATTGGTGAAAATAAAATTTTCACGCGCCGGACCAAGTGTCCGTGGAGATTTTTGTCCTGTCCACATCAGATTTCCATGATCATCCCATATCCGCCTTAACGAAATATCGATCTTTCCCGGAAAAACGACTAATTTAAGCGGCCTTTCTTTCTCAAAAGCAGCAAAGCCCTCGCGGTGAAACCATTGATCCGGAGTCGTCAAAGCAAAGCGCCGTCCTCCGTGAACAAATTCGTTTTGATAACCGTTTTTGAATCTCTTGCTGGCCGTAAAAATCAAATGTTCCGCCTTGGCAAAACGGCCCTGTCCGACCTCAAGGATCAAGGCCCGAAAGGAATTGTTGATTTCCCTAAGGGCCCGAAAGATACGGCGCACATCCAAATTCGATGCCCCTCGTTTAACAACCTGATGCAAAACCTGACCTTCGGTTCGCGGCCCTTTCTGGAGTTCCTCAAGAATCGCATAGACAATGTCCGAATCGATCATGTCCGGTAAATCAGGTCGAGGCGAGTATTCCAAACGCCACGCCTCCCTCTGAACCTCGTAGCGTTCCTGACCCACCAAACGATGAGGGACAAAATCTGGGAACTCGACCATTTCGTTTTTTTGAGAATCCCAAAACCCGGACCACAGAAATTCCACGAACCGTCCTTTAGGATCCACGGATGGATTCATTCCGTAAACATGGAGGACCTTTCTTTCTGTGCCATCGATCGTACGTTCCTCAAAAATCACGAACACCTCCAAACCGTTCCGCGTGATCCGGCCTTTTAATTCGACCCCCACCTCATCCGACTTTCCTGCCCGGCTTAAGACAAGGCGCCAATCCTTCTTTCTGACGCTTGTCACCAACGCATTGGGAGGATGTCCCTTCCACTCGGATTCAAATCGCCAGACCAATTCATGTTCAGGATCTAAAAGTTGGGTTTCATGAAAATAGCGCTCTAAATCCTGGGCAGGACGGATGCCGTCCTGAGTGTGAACTTTCGGGATATGGATCACGACACGTTTTTCGCCCGGAACGGGAACCGTCTCGGCCTTGATGATCTCGCCCGGAATGAAGGTCGTGCTATAAACATATCCCAGGGGAAACCCCGGCTGATTGGGCAGGAGGACCACTTTTCGCTGATCCGGAACTTTATCGCCCACGACACGGAACTCGCCTTCTGTCCGGACCCGCGCTTTTGAATCACGAAACCATGCCGCAAACATTTTCTGCGAAACGCTCGAACGGTCTCTAAAAACAGGCCCTTGGTAATTTTCAAAATCCTTTATCTCGGGATTCCAGGCCGCGCACCCCCCAGGAGGAGCATGGGGATGGAGGTGAACGGTGATATATCGTTTGTCCGTACCTTCGGCTTCCCAGGCATAAAACCAGATCGGTCGTGAAAATGCCTTCCCATCGTTATCATGCCAATATTTGGGATCGATCGGAAATGAAACGCGTATTCCCTGAGCTCTATCTGCGAAAAGCTCGACCGACCCAGCGATCCCTCTCTTATCAAGCATAATAAATCGTTGAACCGGGTGATTGGGCCTGGGCCCGCCCGCTGTAAAAAATTGCCGGAAGGCCGAGGCCCTTTGCCGTGAACCTCTGGGGCCAGCCCGTTTTGTATGTTCTCGCTGTGAAAGTTCGGAAACTTTTTCAAAGGCCAGCGGCTCTTTGTCCCAGAGATCAAACTCAGCCGGCGTCTTGAGCCGTTCAACCAGCGGTGCGCGGGAGGCCGGAATCCCCTCTTGTTCAAGTTCCATCCTCAGCTGCGGCTCAAAATGATCGTGCGTCGCAGCACGCCGTAAACGTTCAAGCCGGTCTTGATTCAACGGCAGTCTTAAAATTTCGGGATGTCCCAGCACATCAAAACGGCGATAAAGATTCCGGTTGGCGCGCCGAAACAGATCGGTCAAAAGCCATTGCCGGCCCACAAGATTTCGTAAAGGAATACCATCTAAAACCGTGGCCTGGGCCGGAGTCAGCTTCCATTCACCGGCAAGATAGTCCTCGCGAAGAATCCGGGAGCGCAGGGAGCTCAAACCGTGATTCGGCAGCGGAATTGAAATGCCGCGAAAGAGCGCCTCTTCATCGGAATTCTGTTGATTCGCGCGGAGCCTCTGCTCAATCCATTGTCCGAGTTCGTCATCATGCCAGTAGGTACGATTCAAATCCAAAAGTCCATGGAACGCTTCCAGCTGACCGTTCTCAGAAAATTTTTCTAAAATATAATTTCGGGCGCCGTGTACCCATTCGCCTAAGATTGAAAAGAACGAATTTAAATCCAACCGATCGGAAGCGGTCGGAAGCAACTTCGCGATTCCATCCCGCTCGCGGATTGCCCAAACGGCCAACTCTGCGAAAAAGATTCTCGGCGTCAGTTTTCCAAATTCCTTTTGGATGGCTTCTGCGGCAGCCTGCCGGTGTTTCATCATGGCGAGTAGCTGTTTTACGCGACTCACAGTCGCCGGTCCTGCGACAATTCTGTCATGTTCCGCATAGATTTTTTCGATCGAGATTGTTTCTGACTCTCTTGCTTCTGCGCGCGGTCTCTGGCCACCATCTGGACGATCCGACAAAGGCACGGAATGTTGACTCCGCATCCTGGAATCGCGGGTCAGGATCCGGCTACGGCATGCCTGCCAGATTTGATCCGCAAAGTCAATTCCTTGAGCCTTTGCCGCTGCAAGCGTATGATAAACTTCCTTCGCGTACCATTCGAGATCCCGAACCGTATCGGGCATATTTGCTATCACATGCCAGGCCAAGGTATCTGGATTCGCCGTATTTTTTTTCGATACCGCCAGTCTGTGCGGAAGAATCACATTCATTCCGGAATAAGCAAAAGTCATACGACGGTACATTTCCAAAATCTGCTCCAGGGATTCGTCCCTTTCGATACCCAACAGAGACTCCGCTAAAAGTGCAAGCAGGTAATTCAGACGGAAATATTCGCTGTGGTCACCCATACCGGAAAATTCCGGATCGAAATTCGCGCGGTAACGGAAATCTTCAAGACCGATCTTTAACATGGCGGAAAGGATGCGGAAAAAATCCCGCCGCATGTCCGAATCCTCAACAAGGGACCGGACTAAAATTTCGAAGGAATCCCGGATAGTGCGAAGTTCCTCGCCCCGGCCGGATCCAGGAGCCGGGATGGTAGCAAATTGATCGAACGGATATTGTTCAAGAAAATATCGGCCGGCTTTTGATTTCCGGTCCACGCCGGCGCGCTGCCATGCCGCCCAGCCGTAAAGATTGACCAGTCCCCCGCCAAGATCATGCCCCCGCCATTCCTCCATGTATCGGACCGCAGGAACATCGCTTGCCAACAAGGAAAATTCCGGGTGCCCCGAATCATAGAGGATCTTCCATTTCCCGCGGAAATAAGCGTTCAGGATCATCGATACCCTGGGCAAATATTCCTTCGACCAATCCACACGGTCCGGATGTTGAAGGATGCTGAGGTCCCGCCGGGAAAGAGCCGCATCCCCTCCGGCGAAAACATCCCGGAAATACCGCTCCTCTGAAACCAGCTGCGAACGATCCAAATACCGGGGAATTTCTTCGCCGCGAAGCGCTTTCAATCTTAC
>JAMWDC010000221.1:0-3159 GCA_023819025.1 Candidatus Omnitrophota bacterium
AAATAATGACCATTCATCACGCATCGATGCTGCAAAATTCGACAAACTGTATCTTTGCCTCAAAAAAGTGAATTTTTAGAGGTGCCCTTAAATGACAACTGCTAAAAAATTGTTGACTTTGATGACCTAATTCGGTATAAGAAAACTGAGCGGGCATAGCTCAGTTGGCAGAGTACAAGCTTCCCAAGCTTGGGGTCGCGGGTTCGAGGCCCGTTGCCCGCTCCAAAATCCACTTGATTTTCCTCTTGCATTCAGGGATAATCTGTGCTATAAACTCCTTCTACGTAGCAAAAGTGGGGAACTCCCACTTTTTTTATTGACCCCGTGTTTATGGTTACGACGCTTATAGAATCCGTACGACAGCTTGCTGAACCGATTGTTACATCACAGGGCCTGGAACTGGTTGATATTGAGTGTTTCAGTGATTCAAAGGGCTGGATTCTCAGAATTTACATTGATAAAGAAAGTGGCGTTACCCTGGAACACTGTAGAAGCGTAAGCGAGCAGTTGGGAGACTTAATCGACGTAAAGGATATTATTCCCTACCGATATATTCTTGAGGTTTCATCGCCGGGTGTCAATCGCGTAATAAAGAGAGAAAAGGATTTTGTACGCTTCTGCGGTGAAACGGTGAAGGTTAAAGTTTCCGAACCTATTGACGGAAGAAAATCATTCCAGGGTACGCTGCGTGACTGCAAAGGGGGCACAATAGTAATTGAAACGGACGGCAAACTTTTTACCATTCCATTAACTCTGATAGCAAAAGCCAACATCGCATACCAATTTCCCGAACTTACTAAAAAAAGCAAAAAAGACCGGTAATTCTCCATTCGACCGGTGCCTGAGGTACGTACATATGATTAACGAGCTGGATCGCATACTTGAAGAAGTCAGAAAAGACAAAGATCTGGATAAGGAAATCTTAATAAAAACGCTGGAAGTGGCGCTTCTGAAGGCGGCAAAAAACAAGTACGGTCACAACAGTGAAATTGAGGCGCACTTCAACAGCGAACTGGGAGAAGTTGAACTTTTTCAATTTAGAAATGTCGTTAAAGAAGTTAAAAATCCAAAGAGCGAAATATCGCTGGAAGAATCAAAACACCTTGATCCTGATGCACAAATCGGCGACAGTCTGGGCATTAAATTAAATACTGCTGAATTCGGTAGAATAGCGGCCCAAACAGCCAAGCAGGTGATCATTCAGAACATTAGAGAGGCAGAACGGGAAAATACCTATCAGAACTATAAAGATCGTAAGGGCGAGCTGGTAAACGGCATTGTTCAGCGGTTCGACCGAGGCGATATCATCGTCAACATGGGGAAAACCGAGGCCATCCTTCCCTCCAAGGAGCAGGTACCCAGAGAGCATTACCGCTTGCGAGACAGAATAAAGGCATATATCCTTGATATAAAAAAGACCACCAAGGATCCACAGATCGTGCTATCCCGCACCCACACCGGTTTCATTAAAGAATTGTTTAAAACCGAAGTGCCCGAAATCAATGAAGGCATTGTCACCATAAAGGCAATTGCCCGTGAGCCCGGTATCCGAACAAAGATTGCCGTTGATTCGACCAACCCTGATGTCGACCCTGTCGGAGCCTGCGTCGGAACAAAGGGTGCGCGGGTTCAGAACATTGTCCAGGAATTGAGGGGAGAAAAGATCGATATCGTTCCCTGGTCCGACGATCCGGCAAAATTTGTCTGTAATGCGTTGGCTCCGGCGGAAATTCTGGAAGTTATCTTGTATAATGATCAACGGGCCATGGAAATCATAGTCCCCGATAATCAAACCTCCCTGGCCATAGGCAAAAAGGGTCAGAACGTGAGATTGGCAGTTAAACTAACCGGATGGAAAATAGACATTAAAAGCAAATCCGAAGCCGAAGGCGAATCAAAAACCGCACTCGAAAAGCTGATGCAAATACCGGGGATCGGCGAAACCAGCGCCCAGGCCCTTCTGAACGAAGGATATAGCTCTCCACAGGATATTGCCAAGGCCGAGGTTGAAGAGCTCACCAAACTGCCGGGATTTGGAGAGAAAAAGGCACAGGCTATAAAAGAGGCAGCAGAGGAAATGCTTCATCAGGTGAATACCGAGGAATCGTTGCCGGATGATGCATCTCTCGATGAACCCTAAGTCCTATCCGTGGTTCCTATTCATTTGCGTGATAATGCGTATTCGTTTGATAAACCGCTGACATATAAACAACAGCGCCTATTATGAGACTGCATCAACTTGCCAAAGAACTTAATTTAACAGCCAAGGATCTCACTCCGCATCTTAAGAAGCTGGGCATTCAATTCAAAAATCACATGAGTGCCATTTCCGAAGATGATGTAGCCCGGGTAAAGAACCTTTTGAATCCTCCCACGGCTGAAGCAGTGGTTGAACAAAGGCTCAGGCCAACCCTGATCCGGCGACGAAGAAAGGAAAAGGAAGAACAGCCGCCAGTCGCGCCTGTGGTATCTACTGTCGATGAGGCGACGGACGTTCTTCAGGTCCCATCCGAAGATGTTCATCCTATTGCTCCGGAAGAGGCGAAACCGCACGTCGAAGCGGAGACAGTGGCAGAAACAGGCCAAACCATACCTGCCGAGGCGGAGAAGAAACCGTTATTCCCTTCTGAACCGGATACTGAAAAAGATGCAGCTGCTCAGAAACAAGAGGAACCAAAGCCTTCCGCGGTAAAAATCATTTCAACCAAAATCGTTCTTCCCGAAGAAGAAGAGGAAGAAAAGAAAGTCATAGCGAAAAAGAAAAAGCGCGGCCGAGAACGGTTTTTCCCGGCGGAGGACATCCCTATCAAAAAGCACATTCCTTTATCATCGAAGGAGCTGGAAGAGCAGGAGTTTGTCCCGCAGTTCGAAGAACCGGCAAAAGTAACCAAGATTTTCCCGCCGCGCAAGAAAAAGAGCCTTACGCTGGTCAAAGCCAAGAAAACCGCTATTACCGTACCAAAGGCCATCAAACGCAAAATTAAGATGGTGGACACGATTACCGTAGGCCAGCTGGCAAAGCGCATGAGTGTGAAAGCCGCCGAGGTTATAAAGAAGCTAATGCAGTTGGGTGTTATGGCGTCGCTTAATGAAAGCATCGACGTTGACACGGCAACTCTGGCCGCACATGAATTCGGTTATGAAGTAGAGTCGGTCAAG
>JAMWDC010000221.1:3169-4032 GCA_023819025.1 Candidatus Omnitrophota bacterium
GCAGGATGCTCCTGAAGAACTGCTTCCCCGGGCGCCAATCGTTACGGTCATGGGGCACATTGATCATGGTAAAACATCGCTGCTCGATGCCATCAGGCAGACCAATGTTACGGAAACCGAGGCCGGCGGCATCACCCAGCACATCGGGGCCTACAATGTGCGTCTTGACAAGGGAAACATTGTCTTCATTGACACACCCGGCCACGAAGCTTTCACCACCATGCGCGCACGCGGGGCAAAGATAACCGACATCGTTGTCCTGGTCATCGCCGCTGACGACGGCGTTATGCCGCAGACCATAGAGGCAATAGATCACTCAAAGGCCGCCAAAGTTCCCATCATTGTCGCCATCAATAAAATCGACAAACCCAATGCCGATCCCGAGCGTATCAAACAGGCATTGACCGAATTTGAATTACTTCCTGAAGAATGGGGCGGCGAAACCCTCTTCGTCCAAATTTCCGCCAAGCAGCGTATAGGCATTGAAAATCTTCTTGATACCATTCTGCTCCAGGCGGAAATGCTGGAGTTGAAGGCCAATCCCCACAAACCGGCTGAAGGCACGGTCATCGAGTCAAGTCTGGATAAAAACCGGGGTATCATTGCCACCATACTCGTCCAGGACGGGACGCTGAAGGTCGGTGATACCTTTATTGCCGGTGTGCACTTCGGGAAAGCGCGGGCTCTCATCAACGATTTGGGCATATCCATCCAGCAGGCAGGACCTTCTACCCCCGTACAGGTGATCGGTCTTACCGGCGTGCCCGAGGCGGGAGATACCTTTTTAGTAATTGATGAAGAGAAAAAGGCCAGGCAGGCGGGAATCTATCTCCAACAGAAGCAGCGAGCGCAAGGTCTGGTCG
>JAMWDC010000222.1 GCA_023819025.1 Candidatus Omnitrophota bacterium
GGAGTGGGATGATGATGAGGACGGAGCCTAAGTTCCCCGAGGCAATAAGGCGGCAGAAACGGCAAATCCCGCAGGGCTCGGGGGGCGAATCGTCTTTCTTAACCGGGGAAAGGCAGTTTAAGAGTTGTGCCAGCCAGAAGGCGGTTGAGGTCTTCCCCACCCCCGGCGGCCCCCAGAAAAGGAGAGAATGGGGGAGCCGTCCCTCCTGAAAGAGAAGGCCCAGCTTTTCCCTGATCTCGGTATGTCCGTAAACTTTAAATTCCTGCAAGGTTTTTTTGTTAACTTTCCATCCCAAACAGTGTTCGAACCGCCTGGTCCACTTCTTTTTCCCAATGAGGGACGTCTTCGAGTTTGTTATTTTGGACAAGCTCGTGAAGTGTTTTTGATAGTCGAGTAAGCTTCTGGTGGAGTTTATCTTTGGGATCGAACTTTGGAATGCGGACGTGATTCATTACGCAAGGAGTTCCGAATCCGCGTCCGGCAGAGGAAAAGGACCTGATGAAATTTCTTACCGGTTTCGAATTGATAATTGCGCAAAGGAAATGGGCCTCGTTTTCATTGTCTGAAGCAATTAAGGCTGTCGTATGCAATGGAACGATGCATTTATAGCCCAAAGGCGTCTTGATTTGTGAAATTACGGCAGCAACAAGGTCGTTGCTCATCTGTTTCCAAATTACTTTATAATTGGAAAAAGTATATTTTGCAATGTTGTATTGGCTATAAAATGGGTTATCTGACTCCGCGTGATACTTTTTGTAAGCAGCCTGGGCAAGAAGAGATTCTTTGAAACGCAATAGGTATCCAAAGGTTCTCGGCCATTTTTGTTTCATTATTTGCTCTTCATAGCCAACGCGCTTTATGGGATCTTGAGTAATAAGGACATGAATGCCTGGCATAGCATTCCATCGTTTTATATCCGAACCCCGTATCGCTGGAAATACCAAATCAGGTTCAATAGTCTCGCGGATTTTGGAAATAACTCTTTTCCATTTTTCTGCAAGATTCGATATAATCAAATTCCCATTGGATAAAACTTGCTCGACATTAACCCAAAAGACTCCATAAGGGGAAGTATATGCCCCGGAACGAGCCTGATAAACATTTTTGCCCTCAATTAAATTCAAATTTTTCTGTTTTTCAGGAAGCGTTTGCCACGCGCCGCGTTTAGAGCCTATAGGTTGAGCATAAAATTTCCTCATTTGAAGTAGAGGCTTCACTTCATCGTAGGTCTTGTCCGTTGAAATTCTTCCGAGACCTCTTTTCTTTTTCCAGATGAAATAGGGAACTGGGTAGGTAGTTTCTTCCCCTTTTGTGAGAATTATCGCAGCAGTCTTATTTGCCGCGCCTTCAAAGGGTTGAAGCGAAACGAAATCATGAGCTTTAAGAACTTTAAGATTATTGCCATGTTCTCCCAGTTTAAAACGCCGGAAACCTTCACCGGCCCCCTTCGATTTAAAAACCTCTTGCGTAATAAGGAATCCTAATTTAGCGCCGTCTTTTAGATAGTGGTCGGAGACAGTGAACGTAAAAAGCATCGAGAAATCTTTTTTTGCGCCTCCCAAACGCGTTTCGAACCCCCTTAGAGAAAAAAGGCCGTAATCTTTCCAGAGTTGTAAAGTTGCTTCACGATATTCTTGGGAAAGAAAATCCCATCTGATCCACGGCGGATTCCCTACAACAAAATCGAACTTGTTGAACTTTCCTGCAATCATTGGAGCGAAGACATTTTTGAGGAAGCGGCCCCAAATTCCGTTTTTGCCCTGCTTTTCAAGATCCAGGATTTTTTTATAGAAGGTTTCTACGACCGGTTCATGCGGTGGGAAGACGAGACCTTTCGCTTTAAACCGTTCCAGTGCCTCTAAGACCGAATAGCCTTTTTTTGCCATCTCCTCTACTCTCGGAGCGGCCTGACGCATCAGAAAGCCTTCATCCTTTATCCAGATGTAAGGCACGTGAAATTGTCCAACGGATGTTGGAATTTTGACATGTTCGCCGCCAGCAAGATTCAGTTCCATCTGACCGAGGGTCTTTTCGGGCCAAAGAACGGAATCCGCGAGATAAATGGGAATTTCTAAACGTTCAAGTCTGTTTACGAGATCTCCGAGCGCAAACAGATAGTTTGTGCGGGACGCAATTACCGCCAGAGGATTCAGGTCAAAGCCCCAGATATTGGCGAGAATCCTTTTGACCGTCTCAAGAGGTGGTTCATTGTGGGTTCGGCCGTACTCCTTCGCCCTCTGAATGGCAAGGACGAGAAACGTCCCTGAGCCGCATGCCGGGTCAAGGAGGCGTTTGAGCGTATCTCCATTATAACCCACCTCATTTAAAACCAGTTCCGCAAGCCAGTCGGGCGTGTAATATTCGCCCAGCTTATGACGTACTTCCTGGGGGACAAGATATTGATACAATTTTTTCAAAAGATCACGAGTAGATTCCGGGTCAATGGTGGTTGTCGCGGGTTCAAACTCGGAGAGGCCACGGGCTATCTCTCGGATTGCTTCCTCAAGGCGGGGGGAAAAAGCGTAAAGATACCAACGGAAAAAGTCTCCCTCAAGGAAGTTTGTGATACCTCGTTTCGCATAAATGCCGCCTTCTTCAATATACGTCAACTGATCTTTTAATTGGTTTTTTGAGGAATGGATGAGATGATGGGAAAATGAGAAAGTAAAAGCTCCCTCCTTAAGAGTAACAAGCTCGGCGGCTATAAGCTTCATGAGAAGGGCGAAATACGTATGGACGGAAAAAAGAAGCTCTTGAAAATCCGTTTCTTTGCCTGCGCCATAAAGCTGTGAGAGAGTCTGTGACGCTCCCGCGTGTTGTGAATTAAATTGCTCTCCATATACTATACCAAACAGACGTTTCCATTCGTTGAAAAAGACCCTTACTTTAATCTCGGGTTCCCCCCAATGTTCTAAAGCGTCCGCAAAAGCTGAGACCGTCATTGGAGCGATTTTGCTTTGAGGGCCGAATCTGGCGGCCAGGTTCTCCGCCGTAAGCGGCAAACGGCTTAAGGAGCGAAGATATGTAAGAAAGGTCCGGGCGCTTTCAGGTTCAAAGGCATAAGGACCATAACGAATAAACCCTGCCCTCTCTATCGCTGTTTTAGCAATTTTTTTGCCTCGATACTGAACGAAGAAAATAGAATAACCGTCAAAGCCTACCCCGACAAGCCGGTTCAGCAGATCGAAGGGGGCTTTTGCGGATCCTTGCGCCTCCGCTGACATGTAATTAATCAACTGCTCATGAGCATGGAGGACAGCGCGTTGCGAAGAGAATGCGCCAGGCGGCTCATATTCGATAATAATTTGGCCATGAACCGCATCCGGGCGGCCGCGATAAATCGTTCTTGCCTCAGCCCCCAGACGTTCATATCTTTGGCGTGATTCTACATTAATGCTTTTTAAAATTGGGTCCAATATTTTTTCAAAGCCGATCCGCAGGTCTTCTTCGGTCTTTGCGCTTCGCATTAGTTCGTGTGTGGAGTCAACCAGCCTATCGGCTATGTGTTGAAGCGATTCTTGAGGCTTTGCATTCAGGTTTATGCTTTTATCCGTCTCTTGCATAAGCGGCTCTTTCCTCGGTTCAGTCCTCCTAAAACGCCAGCGAGCTGGGGCGGCCGTAGTCGCGCAGTTTGGTCTGGATGGCCTCCAGCACCCTCTGGTGCACAGCCTTGAAATCCCCCCGGGCATCAATGATCTTAACCCTGGCCGGATCTTCGGAGGCAAGGATCAGATAGCCCCTGCGTACGTTGTCGAAGAACTCTATCTGTTCGCGCTCGATACGGTCGGCGGAGGTCTCCGTCTCCTCAATGCGGAGTTTGATACGGTGCATAGCCTCCGCGACCTCCATGTCGAAGAAGAGGGTGAGATCCGGGCGCACCCCCCAGGTGGCCATAGAGTTAAGCTCCCGCAAGAGGTCCAGCGGCACGCCCCGCCCGAAGCCCTGGTAGGCAAGGGTGGCGTCGGTGAAGCGGTCCGAAAGCACGATCATCCCCTCCTCCAGGGCGGGCC
>JAMWDC010000223.1 GCA_023819025.1 Candidatus Omnitrophota bacterium
CTGGTTGACGCAGGGTCCACAGGTCCAGAATTTCGAAGAGGCGTTTGCGAAGGCCGTCGGCGCACGTTACGGTGTTGCTGTCTCTTCGTGTACGACTGGACTCCATTTGGCATTAATAGCGGCCGGTGTGGGACCGGGCGATGAAGTTATTTGCCCGAGTTTTACGTTTATTGCCACGGCAAATGTCATTCGTTATTGCGGCGCCAAACCCGTTTTCATTGACATTGATCCAAAGACTTATAATCTCGATCCGAGTCTCCTGAAAAATCTGATTACTTCCAGAACCAAGGCTGTTATTGCGGTCCATCAGGTCGGGCTTCCGGCAGACATGGGACCGATACTGGAAATTGCCGAGGCCCGTGGAATCAAGGTGCTTGAGGATGCCGCTTGTGCGATTGGGGCCGAATACCGGGGCGAGAGGATTGGCAAACCTCATGGATTCCTTGCGGTTTTTAGTTTTCATCCGCGGAAAATTATCACCACCGGTGAAGGGGGCATGCTGACGACCAACGATGAATCCTTGGCGACACGCCTCAAACAGTTGCGGCATCACGGCATGTCCGTTTCAGATCTTGTACGCCATCAGGCCAAGACGGTTGTCATCGAAGAGTATCGGGAATTGGGTTACAATTACCGGATGTCGGATCTTCAGGCAGCGGTGGGGCTAGCACAGCTTGACAAACTCGACGACATTTTGGGAAAGAGGATCCAACGGGCCCTGCGATACCATGAGGCCTTTGGGGAAATCGAATCTTTGGAGCCACCCTATTGTCCTGCCTCGATGAAGCACACGTATCAATCTTATATTCTTCGGGTGAAACCGAATTCGCCGATCTCCCGCGATGACCTCATGAACGAGCTCCTGAAAGTGGGGATTGCATCGCGGCGCGGTATCATGGCGATCCACCGCGAACCGCTCTATGCAAAAGATTATGCCGATACGCATCTTGCCGAAACGGATGCTGCGGTTCGGGAGACTCTTATTTTGCCGTTGTTCGCTAAGATGACGGATGAAGAGCAAGACTACGTCATTTCTCATATCAAGGACTTCATGAGACAGCCGGTTTAGATATGACCAATTCGACGTTATCCCTGATCATTCCCGTTCTAAACGAGGTCGAGGTTTTGCCGGCATTGGTAAGCCGGCTCAATCAGGTTACTCAACAGCTTGAGAACGTGGATGTTGAATTCATTTTCGTGGATGACGGATCGACGGACAAATCCTTTGATTTGCTCAAAGAACTGTCGCAGCGTGACGACCGTGTCAAGGTCCTGAAATTTTCCCGCAATTTTGGTTCCCATCATGCCTGCCTTGCGGGTTTGGCCAGAGCCTCGGGCGAGCGGATCATTATCATGGCTGCGGATTTGCAGGATCCTCCAGAACTCATCCCGGATCTTTTGGTGGCCGCGAAGAGTTCGGTCGATGTGGTCTGGGCCATCCGGAAGGCGAGGGAAGAAACCAAATGGGTTTTATTTTTCGCTGGTTTGTATCACGCGTTCATGAAGCGTTTTGTTTTTCCCACCTGGCCCGGCGAAGGGGCGGATGTGGTGTTGATGACCCGGCGCGTGCGTGATGCGCTTTTGGCCTGGCCGGAGAAAAATACCTCGATTTTCGGACAAATCTTTTGGCTCGGGTTTCACCATACGACGATCACGTACGCGAAAGGGAAACGGTTTGCCGGGAAATCAAAGTGGAATTTTTCGAAGCGCTTAAAACTGGGGCTTGATTCCGTGGTTTCGTTTTCCTTTTTGCCGATCCGCGTGATTTCTTATTCCGGCATCGCCTTGTCTCTGGTGGGATTTTTATACGCGATCGTTGTGATTTTGTTTCGTCTGCTCAATATTACGCAGGTCTCCGGCTGGGCTTCGCTGATGATCGTGCTGCTGCTGGTGTCCGGTCTGCAACTTCTCGTGCTGGGTGTTATCGGAGAATACCTCTGGCGTTCCGCGGATCAGGTCAAATCCCGGCCGTTTTACGTGGTGGTCGATGAACTTGGATTCGGCAAATCCCGGGAACCGGCAATGATCCACGCGAAGAAGACAGGAATGGGCCTGCCCCGTACCTATCCTGCCGAAAGCCGAGAATCCGATTATAACCCTGGGACATAAACGTTCCGCATGCTGACCCGTCCTCGTATAAGGTTGCTTATTTTCAGTATCCCTTTTCTCTTTCTGACCGTAAGTTTTGCCGGTCTTCTCACAAAGCCCGGCGATTTTCACTTCCCCTACGATTTTTGGCACGAGTTTTATAAATTGCACGAGAAGACCTGGCTTTTTCTCGCATCCCTTGCGGTCTTTTATTTTTTCGCAAAAAGGAAAGCCTTCGAAAAGATATTCCGGGTGCTGGAGGAATGGAACGACTTGGTTTTTTTGGTATCGATTTTTTTTGCCGCCTTTCTGCTCCGCATCACCTGGTGCGTTTGGGTGGATAATCAGCCTTTCGGAGACGGCATCTTTTATTTGAATGCAGCACGCAGTATCCTGCGCGGGACGGGTTTCGCAAACGGGAATCTTCAGAACGGTTTCGTCCCCACGGCTGTGGCCGCGCCGGGTTATTCTGTCTTTTTAGCCTTTCTTATTCGACTGTTTGGAGATCGGATCTTTCCGGTGGAGGTTGCGCAATCGCTTTTGAGTGCCTCAAACTGCTGCCTTGTTTACGGGATCGCCAAGAAGGTGTTCGGGAAAATTCCGGCGATTCTCGCATCATTGACCTTGATGGGCTGTGTCAATGCCATTACGGTTTCGGCCCTTTACCGTAACGAGCATATTTACCTGCCGTTGACACTGGGGGCGATTTATTTTCTTGTGTCGGATTTGGAGAAGGAGTCTTGGCTGAAAATCGTTATCGCCGGCATCCTCCTGGGCTTGAGTGATCTATCGCGCGGGATTATGCTGAGTTTTCCGGTAACTTTGCCGGTCTTCTACTTACTCAGCGGCAAAAATCTTTGGCGGGGTCTTGCCAAGCCGGCCGTGATCCTCTTCGGGGTCTTGGCCGTGGTGTTGCCCTGGACCTACCGGAATTACCAGGTCCTGGGATATCCCATCATGATTGCATCCTCGGCGGGAGCCGGATTCTATACCATGAACAGCCCGGTGGCGGATCCTTATGTGACCCAGCTGGTCGAACTGGAAAAAGAAGTGCCGGACTGGCGGAGTCGCCATCCGAATGAAGAAGTCGCACGCTGTCTGGTGGCGCAAAAGCGCGCTATGGATTGGATCCGGAGCGACTTCTGGCGTTTCATGCGGCTCGGGGCAGGCAAATTGATTTCGCTTTACAGCATCAAATCCTACTGGAGTCTTTATGAAAATTTTTATTTCACCAAGATTCCGGACAAAACCCGCCAAGCGGTAGAAAAGCCGCTCAAGAAATTATCGATCGCGAATTATGCCTTTCATTTTTGGTGGTTCCTTGTGGGTGTCTTCGTGCTCTTCTTAAAGGTCGCTCCTCATGACCGGATCGGAAAAAAAATATTGATCCTATTTGTAATCCTTTATCTGACGGGCATTCATTATCTTTTTTGCGGCGAGAAGCGGTACCGCTACGCTGTCGAGCCTTTTATTTACATCATCTCGACGTTCGCCATCGTTTATTTTATTGATAAGAAAAGGGTCTCTAGTGATGCAAGCCCTGCCTCGTCAGGCCATTGATTTATCCTGGGACGAATTCCGGGCGATGTTGACGAGCCTTGGACCAGCCGTACCCGGACCGACGACCGAAAGGTTTGAACGGGAAATCGCGGATTTTGTCGGTGCCTCTCACGCCGTGAGTTTCGGTTCGCAACGTTCCGGAATGTACGCGGTTTTGAAAGCCTTGGAACCCCGCGAGGGCGATGAGGTTATTGTTCCGGCTTATACCTTTTTCAGTGTTCCGGCCTGTGTCGTCCTTGCGGGTTTGAAACCGGTTTTCGTGGATGTGGATCCCGTTACTTGGAATCTTGATCCTGAGAAGGTAAGGGGGGCGATAACTCCTAAAACCCGGGCTATCGTTGTGACTCATTTAAATGGATGT
>JAMWDC010000224.1:0-2546 GCA_023819025.1 Candidatus Omnitrophota bacterium
CTAGTTTGGCTGGGCTATATCCAGGCTTGGATTTTGGTCGGATTAGGATCGCTACCCGGTCAAGACCTGTATCAAAGAATCCTCGCGCCAAAAAATGAAACCGTGGCCCGCTGGAGCGCCATCCTATCCGGACTCCTCTATGTTTTGGTCGGAATGTTACCGGTCCTGATGGGTATTTACGGACGGATTGCTTTCCCCGGCGGCCGAAGTTCCTCTATCCTCATTGATTTGTCTTTAAAATATTTACCGGGCCCTTTCATGGGGGTCATGGTCGGGGCACTTCTTTCTGCCATTATGAGCACGGTGTCCGCTGCCCTTCTGGCACCGGCAAGTATCATTGGACACAACATTATTCCCTATTTGAAGCCGGGAGTTTCTAATGAGGTACAGTTAAAATGGTGTAAATGGAGTATCCTCTTCGTAGGGATTTCCTCATTGATCTTGGCGCTTTACTTCCGAAATATCTATACGCTGTGTACTTATTCATGGGGAGTGCTTTTGGTAGGTGTCGTCGCGCCGATGATTGCAGGGGTTTATTGGAAACGCGCAAATACTTACGGCGCTGTGGCAGGAGCGGTTTGCGGGCCAGCCGCATGGATATTCCTTACCATCTTTCTCCCGGAAGGATACCCGACGAATTTATTCGGCTTTTTGGCATCGTGGGGTGCTCTGGTGATTGTCAGTCTTGCGACAGGAAGAATCCAAAGTGGACCTCGCCGATGCGTCACGTTTTCAACTGAATCCAATAAGCCCGTGCCGGAAGTCAAGCAACCAGTCATTGTTTCTTCTGTATAACAAGCGTGGGTGTTTGTTTCGTTCTCTCAATCCACCGCTCGTACTTATCCCCCTTCAAGACGGCTACTAAAAATCTCCCTTTTCCCAATAATCAGTTAAGAGATGACCGAGCTTCCGACGCCTCGGACAGTACCAAGACACAACGGGAGTGACTCCAACGCAGGGTGCAGTCCATGAAAGACTTTTCGATTTTTCAAGAGAGGGTTAAGAACGGCTGCGGGCATTCTAGAAATAATCTCATAATCCTATTGCTCATTGCCACGTTGATCTTTTTACTTTTCTTACGGATGCCTCTCATTACCAAAGACGGCAAAATCACGATCGAACACGGATCAAAAACTGAACGGGTCGCCTACCACTACTTCATCCCGCCGGGGCGCAAAAGTTCCAATTTCCCTGTCATCGTAGCGGTCGGAGGGCTCAATCCCTCCGGATATGAATTCATGTCTTACAAATGGGTATTCGTTTGCCATGAAAAATCGATTTGTCCTTTTAAGCCTCGGCTTCAAGCTTGACGACGAGGATTTCCGGAAATATGAAAGTTATCAGCATCCCCAAGTCTGGTCCGGCACAGCACTTCTCAAGATCCTCGACCGACTCTCCGAAGATCATCCGATTGATAAGACTCAGCTCTATCTGATCGGGATGTCGGCCGGCGCCCAATACGTTGTCCGTTTTGCCCTTTGGCGTCCGCCCTCATGTCGTGCGGTCGCCGCTCATGCGGCCGGGGCCTATGATTTGCCGGCCGGATACGTTCCGGTCCGATTTCTCATTACGGTCGGTTCGCGGGATAAATCCTACCGATTGGAAGGAGCTCAAAATTTCGAGTATTACTGCCGGTTAAACAAAATTCCGGCAAAACTGGAAATCATCCCAAACCTCGGACACGCCTTTACGCAAAGACAAGGCGAAATGTCCCGTCAATTTTTTGCCGAAGTCCGAGAGGCCTGGACCGACCGAATTGCTGTCCGATCGGCCCCGACTGATTTTTCCAAAGGATTGATCGAGGCGGTAAGAAATAATGATCTTGACACCGTTCGTGGTCTCGTCAGCCAAGGAGGCGATGTCAACACTCGAACCCCGATGGGTTATTCCCTGCTGATGGAAGCCGCGTCTTTAGGATATACGGAGATGGTTCTTTATCTGTTGGATCACGGCGGCCGGCCCGATGTTACAGCGGAGGACGGAGAAACCGCGCTGAGTCTTGCGGTGAAAAATTACCGGCCCGAGATTGCCGAAATCCTTAAGAAGGCAGAGAAGATCCGTTGATTTTTAAAAATTTTTTCTTTGGCGTCGAACAGACCGGACATTGGGCCTCTTTCATCTTCGTCACGATGTATCCGCAGACTGGGCACACGCGGAAATTCCTGCGGACCGTTTTCCATGACTCCAGCCGGGCCATGGCTTCGGAATAAAGCCCCGAAAGACTGGGATTCAACATGCAATGTCTCCTTTTCTAGCGTGTGTCGCGAATATGAGGACCATCGTTTTAAATTATTTTTTGAAGATGACCGGCATGATGCCACAATACCTGACCCGATGTACACCCCCGCGGTGGACACCGGCAACAAATCGCTTGGATTTCAAATGATCTTAGATAAGATAGAAGTTATGCCTAAAGAAACAATCCTCGTCATTGAAGATGAAAAGAAGGTGGCAAGCTTCATCAGGAAAGGTCTAGAGGAGGAACACTATGCGGTCGATACGGCTTATGATGGGGAGGAAGGTCTCTACTTAGCTGAGGTCAACGA
>JAMWDC010000224.1:2556-3993 GCA_023819025.1 Candidatus Omnitrophota bacterium
AATCCTCGTCATTGAAGATGAAAAAAATATCGCCGAACTTGTGAAATACAATTTGGAAAAAGAAGGTTACCGCGTTCGTGTGGCTTACCGAGGAGATACCGGCCTCGAAGAGGCACGCAAAACCAAAATCAATCTTGTGATTTTAGATTTGATGCTTCCGGGAATCGATGGCCTGGAAATCTGCCGCATCCTCAGACGGGATCAAAAAACAGCCTATCTGCCGATCATTATGCTCACCGCCAAAGGTGAAGAGACGGATCAAGTCGTCGGCCTGGAGATGGGCGCCGATGATTATGTCACCAAACCTTTCAGCCCCAGGCAGCTGGTGGCCCGGGTCAAAGCCGTATTGAGACGGGTTTCGGAAAAACCCAAAGAAGAAATTCTGCGGGCTGGAACTTTGGAGGTAGACACGGCAAAACATAGGGTGTCCCTCAAGGGGCAATCGGTGGATCTGACGTCCAAAGAATATGATTTGCTCAGGACTTTGATGGAGGCCAACGGCCGTGTCTTATCAAGAGAATCGCTTTTGGAAACGGTCTGGGGTTACGATCAGTCGCTTCAAATCGAAACCCGCACGGTGGATATGCACGTCGGTCAACTCAGGAAAAAACTCAAAACCGAAGCCGATCGAATTGTGACGATCAAAAATGTAGGATACCGTTTTGATCTATAGAAAAAGTTTCGGAAAGCGCCTAACCTTTGTTTATCTTTCCGCATTCATCGCGGTTTTCTCCGTCACGGGAATTTATATCAACCATTCTCTCCATCACTTAAGTCTTGAACGTTTAAGAGGATTCATGGCAACAGAATGCGAATTGCTGGCCAATATCCTCACTCCGGAGCTTGTCAGCCTCAAGGACCGCCCGTATATTCACCAACTTGTCCATCAACTGTCTCGACAGGCAAAGGCCAGCATCACGGTGATCGATCCTGATGGACTTGTTCTGGGCGATTCCAACGCCTCCTGGGAAAAACTTCTGACGATGGACGACCATTCCGAACGGGCCGAAGTTCGACACGCTGTTCTTGAGGGATTGGGATCAAGTATTCGCTACAGTAAAACCGAGAAGATCGACATGCTTTATCTTGCCTACCGCTTAGGCAGCAGGGAAAAACCTGCCGGCTTTATCCGTCTGGCCATGCCTCTGATTTCCGTCCGCGAAACACTGGCGCTGGTCCGACATCCGATTGTTGCGGGAATACTGATCGGCATCGTGTGTGTTTTAAGCCTTGGATTCCTTCTGGGCCGTCATGTCTCAGGAAGAATCCGAATCCTCACCGAGGCCGCCGAACGGTTTTCCTCCGGCCGGTTCGACCAAAAGGTCTATATGACCGGCCAAGACGAATTAAACCAATTTGCGGATACCATGAACAGCATGGCCTCGGCATTAAGAAAGAGGATCGAAGAAATCGAAAGTGAAAAAACAAAAGTATCCG
>JAMWDC010000225.1 GCA_023819025.1 Candidatus Omnitrophota bacterium
TCCCGCATATTTCCCGATGAAAGAAAAAACACTATAGGCCAGCGTCCAGGAAACGATATAGTTATAATAAAGCACCAGCGTAAACGGAAGAGCAATCCCGATGACGCCGAGATATTTGGCCAACGGATGAGCCCAAAGATAATGAAACATTCCCGGCGTCGTTCCGTGACCGTATTTTCCGCCGAAACGCCCGATTCCCCATTCAATCCACATGAGTGGAATACCCAAAAAAACCAAGGCCATAAAATAGGGGACCATGAACGCGCCGCCACCGTTGGCCGCACACTGCACAGGAAATCTCAAAAAATTGCCCAACCCGATAGCGTTGGCGGCCATGGCGAATATCAATCCCAGTCGTGTTCCCCATTTTTCTCGAGACAGTGCCGAATCTTTGGTTTTATAATCTTGTTTCATGGATTCTGGTATCTTCCTTTCACATGGATACAAGATATCCTGGCATGCGTGATATTCGCAAAACCAACATTTACGGGAGCAATTTAACCAAATAGACTCGGAGAGTCAATCAGGAATTTTGTGGAATATGCCGGCTGAGATTGACGGCCAAATTAAGGGGTCAATTCAAAAAAACAAATTCAAAATCCACATTCAACAGGCCAGTGTTGATCATACCTCAGATGAAATATCGTTGGAGATCAAAGATTTTCAGGCATTAACGGACTTTGCGATAGGGATATTTCCCCTTAATATAAGTTTCGAAAAACCCACAATAAGAATCCGCCTTGAGAAAATCCTCATATACATTTTCAGGAACACCGTGATACTGGTAAACGCCGCCCACGATAAATTCAACCTGCAGCATCCGTTTCTTGGATTCGTAGCCAATCCACTCGATCTCGCGTGAGAGGACCATCTGATTAATCATGCCAAACTGCTCCTTTTGGCTTTACTTATCGGACAGAGACTGGAAATCTTGAAATGAAAATGTTCACTTCTGGCCGGCAAGCCACAAAAGGAGGGAAGACAGGAAATGAACGTAGGTGTCTCCGACCGCGATGTGGATCCGGGGATTGACGGAAAGTCGGATATGACGATTTCCCCAGTCCACGAGGCCGCCGCACCAATGGGGTGCCAGATCCGTACAGAAGGCTGCAACCCGCTTCTTGGAATCCCTAGAAACCACGAGCAAAGGATATTCCGTAGGATCCAATACCAGCTGGGAACGGACGCTAACAATTTTCCGCGTCGTGATAAGCACGGAACCATCCATCTTGGGATAAACTTCATTGATACCAATGATTGCCGGGGACGGCGTCAAAGAGATCAAATCAAGCACGGCATGTTTTTGCTTTAACACAAGATGCGCACCTCCGGGGAAAGTAACCCGGTCATCACCAGGAGAACAAACCACGGGGAGAACCTGACCCTCAATCAAAGATCCATGCCATTTGCCGGCAGGCCCCGAAAACGAAGCCCATCCTCCCGCCATCAAAAAACCCGCACCATCATCCACCTGTTTGACAACCGCTTTTTCCGAGGCACGCGGTACTTGCCTTTTTGGATAATCGCTCAGCACGATGACATCAAAATGACTTTTGAGAAGAGACGGTTTTAGCTTCTGGGCCGGTGGCAAATGAGTCACCCTTGCCTTCACAAATTTCAAGATAGCGAGCAAATAATTGGCAGATCCCCCGACCGGGCTGTCACCTGCATAAAGAACTTTGATAGGACTCATAACACCATCACGGATACGCTAGCAGATCGTATTTAACTCGAAAATTCTTTCACTGAAAGACTTCGATATCCGAAAAACTCACCCACGATCAGGATATCCCGAAGATTTCACTCCTTGTCCAAATATCGACAATATGCGGGGCCACCCCGGCAATCGCTTATGATCTCTCCAGAGAATTCCCCTCCAGTGATTCCTGTGCATTCTTGCTTGATTTTTACCCCCAGGAGACATGTTCAACCGCTATACCTCGCCCTCTCCACTGGGGCAGCAACACAAAAAATCTATTCTAAGGATTGCAGAAATCGACTATGCCTTTTCACCCCTCTTAAAGGTCTCCAAAACGCAATCCTTTGCGGCGATATCTTTGCCGCCAGAACCCGGAAACCAGAAAGTTCCGAGATCCCAAACTCCCAAGACCGAGTAATAAACAGCACCGCCGAAGCCGTCAAATATTCCGTCCACAATGTTTTGATCGTCGTATTTAACGGACTGACGGGGTTCGACAAAAATCTGAGTCCACCCTAGACCCGCATTGACGAGCCCGCACAAGAGACGAGAACCTGCCCTCTCAGCATAATTATCGCTAACCACTTTCTCGTCCATACTGCAGCCTGCGAAAGCAGAACCCGCAGCAAGGACAAGGATAAGAACCGAAACCAAGAATATCCTTTTTACGTCCATAACATCCTCCCTTTGGTTAATCCTCCGTGAAGCACCCCGCGGCAAGCCGCGGGGGTTAAAGCACGGGTTTCTAAAAAGTGCCAAAGTCGAGTACAATACAAACAATGAACTTTTTACCATGAAAAAACTTCATACCCTTATACCCTAAAAATAAAGCCTCCCCAAAGCAATTGGACCGATCATCTGTGTTTAGCGGCCACTCTCCCATCGAAGAAGGGAAATAAAGGCGTGATAAACACACTGAGACGAGAGAACTCGATTTTAATAAATCTGCCTCTTCAATTCTTCCCAGGGGAATAGCGTACCTGGACATTCGGTATTCTTACCCGGAACATCGCTATGACGGATCACATGGCTTTTGGGAATCCGGTAATGCCGTTGTAATTCACGAACCAAATAAACCAAAGAAGCAAACTGACGAGTCGTAACCCTTGTCTTACTGAAGTTACCCACGAGTGCAATCCCGATGCCTTTCTCATTCATCCCTGCGGCATTTGCGTGTGCTCCTTCCATTTGCTTCCACCAACGCGGTCCGACCTCAATCTGTCCGTTAACCTTGGTTGCGGTTCCGTTATCAATCAAAAAATGGTACCCCAACCCATTCCAAAACCCGCGCTTATGATGAAGCTGATCAATCGAAAAGGCATTCCCGACGTCGGTTGCAGTATGATGAATCACAATATAAGTCCATCGCTTGTTGGGAGGATACAGGATATAAGGCTGAGGACCGAGCGTCGACGGGATAATAAGTTTTTGCCCTTTTTTGATTTTATTCGGATCGCTGAGACGGTTGACTCGAAGAAGTGTGTTGATATCCACCCTGTAGGATTTGGAAATCCCCCACAAGGTTTCTGAAGGCCCCACAATGTGGATCATATTTTGAGGGCCCAAAATACCCGAGACCGGGAAAGGATTTGTGTCGGCAGGTTTAGTCGGAGTGGTAGAACATCCTGCAAAGAAAATAGCCAGGAGGAGGGCCCAAATAGTTGTCTTTTTTTGATAAACAAAAAGCCTTGCCAACATCATGGATGATTCCTTAAAATCCTTAATATATTTCGCCCATGTCCCCTGTTAGCTTGAGCGATCCAATCGTCCCGAACCCTCCCATCCCTCACCCGGTTAAGGACAGCCTTTGAGACAAAGATCGATTTTTTTCTCAAATTGCATTAAAGCAGGAATCGGCCGTGTATTCAGGGACAAAGAGAAAGTAGGTCGATGGCGCGCGCTCAGAGCACTTAAATCACCAAGGGCTTGAGCCCTTTTCAATTGCCCAAAGGTATAACCGGTCTGCGGCACGCGGATGTCCTCAGACTCTTCCGGTAATAAGGTAAGAAAAAGTCCTTTGGCAGGTCCGCCTTTGTAAAGTTGCCCGATGGAATGAAGATACCGGGGGCCGAACCCGACTAAAACGGGAACATGAAAATGATCCCTTAATTTTCTCTGGACCCGGCGCAGGATACCTTCCGTGGTCTGAGAACGTTCCGTGTACGCTAGGATCGCTATGTATTCACACTGTGGGACGTGAGAAATGAATGATTTGAAAAATTCCTGTAACGACTGGCGTGGGCTTATGATCGAAAACACATTCTTCGGATCCGGAAGTTTCTTGGTTTGTT
>JAMWDC010000226.1 GCA_023819025.1 Candidatus Omnitrophota bacterium
ATCTTCTTTCCCCTCCATTGGTTACGTCCAAAAGTGGGGAAATTCGAGATCCCAAAGTGGGGATTTTCCCACGTCCGTTGTCAGCCTTCAGTCTTTTGTCTGATGCGGTTGCGCAGGGGCCGGGGTTTTAACGCTCGCCGACTTCGAGGATACCGGGATAGCAGATCTTGACGTAGGACTGCTGCTGGGGTGTCATGTGGGACCAGCAATCGCGGATACCGCACAGGAATTCCCAGGCCGTCGGAATGGACCACACAAAGTGTTGACCGAGAAGGCTCGCGGGCGTTTGAGCATCGACAAAATATTTATGGATGGCCAGGGTCGAATCCGTGGATAAAATCGATCGTTCGATGTCCATGCGCATAAGGAGTGCAGGATTGTGCCGCGCAGCCGCGTAATTCCGGACAGGGCCGATAGCCTCAAAGGTCAAATAACGGTAAAGTTCTTGATGCTTGGGGTGCATGGCGATGATCAGATCCGTTACCTTGGCAGCCGTCCGTGCATAATCAAACATGATCTTGAAAAGCAAAAATGAGCCGGCGAGTTTTTTGAGGTTGGTCAGGGCGAAACTTTTTTGCCCGAAGAACCGGCTGTCGAGTGCCAGCAGGCTGACCTCCGCAAGTTTCCGGCCCGGCTTGCGGTATTTGGCAAGTTTATCGCTGAACAAGGTATCAATTGCCAAGCCGCACGGAGAATCGACGATCAGGCTGATAGTTCCTACGATTTGTTTCTTGTCCTGGATGAGCAAAAAGGTCCGTGATTCCGGAAGTGCGCAGAAAAAATTGTAGTGAAGTTCGGCCGAGTTGGGCTCGCAATAGCCGCGCTGTAAATATTGCCGATAGACCAGATGATATGCCGCAAGGAGTTCCTCCCTGGTCAAAGCGGGCCGGACGCTCAATCCGTAGGAATTCCTGAGCGCAAGCCAGCAGAGCTTGTCGGCCATGAAATTGATAATCCTGTCTTTTTGGGAACATTTCCGCAAGGTCTCGAAGGCCACGCCGCATTCCAGCATGCTTTTGCTGTTAAATGACGGCCGCTGCCAAACGACGACGCCATCCACGCGAACGGGCTTGGAGACATTCGGCAATTTTAATTCGAGGTTCAACCGTGAACCCACGTTCACCGGAATATCGACCGCCAGACGCACCCCATTCTGGGAGACATCCAGGGATTCTGATTTGTGCCAAGGGGCCCGGCTACCCTTCAGGCGGTGGTGGACCGGAATGCTGACCGCAAACCGCGGTTCTTTCCGGCGTTCGCGGTAAACCGGCGAGGAAAGTTTATTGATGTCAGGGTGTTCGGATTCGAGTTCGGCAATGATGTTGGCCCAAGCGCGGGCATCGCTGTAGAAAATGTTGTCTTCGAGGACGGCAATGGCTGATTCCCAAGGCTTGTAAAAAGGAATTTTCACCATGCTCAACCTTGACTCTGAGTTTTAGAAATTGTTAAACATATACCCCTGCTAACACCGTACGGATCTTCCAAGCTTTACATACCTAACAAAGGATACACGATATTACGGTTGACTTTCAAGGCTAGGTTTTTCTTCGACAGACTCGTCCAGCCGTAAATATTGGTGCAAATATTCAGTGAACTCGGTTACGATTTGCAGGCCCTGATGCGAAAACAACGGAATTTCGCGAATTCGGTCGCAGAATATTTCCGGATCAATCCCCAATTCTTTGCAATGTGCACGGCAGATGTCATTGTTCGGCCGGGACCCGATCAGGATCGGACCGATGACGATGACAAAGGCTGTTTTGTCGCCCCGTTTGATTTTGGAGTTTGCAAACCGGAGCTTGTGGGGGCAGGTATAAATACGCTCGGACTCGTGCAACTGAAAGTGTTGAAAGGCATGCATCACGCAACGGATTTCAGGCTTGACATGCGGTGCAACAGGTCTGACAAAATCAGCACAGAAACCCGTGACTTGGCTCGGCTTGGTAAGATAATTTCCCACGCCATCGAACAACGAAATATTCGCTTTGATTGTCTGGGACAATAAATCCTGAAGATGCTGCCACTTTTTTAAATCATGCAGTCCACCTTTCGAGATGGCCTCCCCACGCAGGTGCAAATCACCGCTCACTGACCACATCTCCTACGTTGTCGATTCAAAGGAAAAACGAACTATTGTTTGTGGCTGCCCTAAAAGAAAAATTTTGTCCTAAAGCAGGTTGTACTCTTTCATTTTGTTATATAGCGTGGTTCGGTTGATGGCCAAAAGTTCGGCTGCCTTCTTGCGGTTCCAGCCCGTGCTGTCCAGCGCCTGCAGGATGATCTGTTTTTCCGGAACCTTGAGGACTTCCTTGAGGGTTCCTTGTCCGGTTACCCCGAATCTTACGGCCGCCGATTCCTGAGTGATATTGTCCGGCAAATTTTCGGGAGTGATCAGTTCCCCGTCCGAGAGAACAACGGCTCGCTCCAGCGTGTTCTCGAGTTCACGGACATTGCCCGGCCAGTGATAATCAATGAGCGTCTTCATGGCTTCTTTGGTGATGCCTTTGATCGGACGGCCCGTCTTTTCGCTGAAGACCGTGAGAAAATGTTTTACGAGTGCTGGGATATCCCCCTTACGGTCCCGGAGCGGCGGAACCTCGATGGTGATGACATTGAGACGGTAATAAAGGTCCTCGCGGAAATTTCCCTTTTTGATTTCTTCCTCCAGGTTGCGGTTCGTTGAGGCGATGATGCGGACATCCACCTGCCGCGTTTTTGTATCCCCCACCATTTCAAAAACTTTTTGCTGGAGGACCCGGAGAAGTTTGACCTGAAGATAAGGAGGCAGCGTATCGATTTCGTCCAGGAGGATCGTTCCGCCGTTGGCAAGCTCAAAACGCCCGACGCGGTCCCGGATCGCACTGGTGAACGCTCCTTTGACGTGTCCGAAAAGTTCGCTTTCCAGCAGTTCGCGCGGGATGGCGCCACAGCTGATCTCGACATACGGCCCGTCCTTGCGGGATGGATCGCTGTAATGGATGGCTTGGGCGATCAGTCCTTTGCCTGTGCCGCTTTCGCCTTTGAGCAAGACGGTTGTGGTCGTATCGCTGATGGCCTGAATGATGGAATAGATTTTTTGCATCTTGGGATCTTCGCCAATCATTTGGTGGAAACGGCTCCGCTTTTCCTGGACTTCCATCTTCAGGGTTTCGTAATCATGCCGGAGCTGGCGTTCGTCGGCGATACGCGCCAGGAGGATCTTCAATTCGTCGTCATTGATGGGTTTTACCAGGTAATCCTTGGCCCCTGCCTTCATGGCTTCGACCGCCGTTTCCGCGGTCGCGAAGCTTGTCATCATGACACTATCAACCGAAGGGTACTTGGCGATAATCGCGTTGAGTACATCCATTCCGGTCATACCTGGCAGGCGAAGGTCGATTAAAGCGATATCAGGCGGATCTTCGGCTAATTTTTCCAGGCCATGCTCGCCGGTTTCTGCAAGCGTGACGGTATAGCCTTCCTGGCTGAGGATTTCAAATAGGGAATCGCGCACGAGCTGGTCGTCTTCGATAATTAATATTTTCCTGGTCATCATGACTTCTGCGGAACTGCATTACGGGCATTACGGGGCAGTGTAATCGTAAACCGCGCCCCCTTTCCATGGTCGTTGTCGCAGGTGATTGTCCCGCCGGAACGTTCGATAATCTCGCGGCAAATGGTAAGCCCGATGCCCGTACCGTCCTCCGTGCTTTTCGTCGAGAAAAAGGGATCAAAGATGCGGTTTCTCACCGATTCCGGAATGCCCGGTCCGGTATCCGCGACCTGAACCGTTACGGTCCCGTTCTGAAGCTGGGTGGACACGCGGATCGTGCCGACGCCGTTCATCGCGTGCTGCGCGTTCTTGAACAAATTATGGAACACGACCGCCAATCCCCGGTCCGGAACATAGGACGGCGACTGGCACAGATTTTTTTCAAAAGCGATCTGCTCAAAATGGGGATCTTGGTTGACGATTTCGATACTTTGTTCGATGACAGTAT
>JAMWDC010000227.1 GCA_023819025.1 Candidatus Omnitrophota bacterium
AAGACGCGGTCGGGACCCCCTCAATGGCCAAGTGGTGGTGCGTAACCGCCCCCTGGCTATAGCCGACTACAACCAGGCCCGGCAGCGGGTGGAAGGACATATTGCCACCTATCTTCCCCCTATGCTTCGGGGGGTAGGACGCTCCGGCCAGGGGCCTACCATGCCTATGGGGGTGTCCCCCGCAGTGTGGCCCCCCTCGGGCTCCCCCAGCGCCTACCTGGTCTTCTACGCCGACTTCGTCTCCCACACCCGCCTGGTTCGACAAGATGATGATCTCGTAGCCCAGATCCGAAATTTCCTTCAGGGCCCGTAGGGCGCCAGTTTCGAATCGGAATTCATCCCAGTTTTTCACGTAATCCCCGATGAGGTCCACATTGATGACTCCATCGCGGTCGATAAAAATGATGCGGTGCATAAAAACCTCAAACTGTAAAATTCAAAGCTCAACGTGGAGTTCAGAACGAGTACGCTGTTCAGTAAGTTCGTCTAGGGTATAGGCCGGTCGATATCACTTGGACATACACGGGCCGGCCCCTAGCGGTCAAAGACCCTATCGACATTTGTTGAACAAGGTACTAGCGGTAAAATTTCCGGATAACGTCACAGACTTGATCGACCTCCTGTTCGGTCATTTCAGGAAAAATCGGAAGCGATATGATCTCGCGGGTCAGGCGCTCGGTGACGGGGAGCGAAACCTTGCGCTTCAGAATCTTTTTAAACGGCGGCTGGCGGTGAACCGGAATGGGATAGTGCAATAGAGTCGGGATTCCGGAAGCCGTCAGCCGGTCCCGTAACTCATCCCTTTTGCCTTGGGGAACGCGGATTACGTAGAGATGGTAAACGTGGCGGTAGCCCGGCAGTTCCACAGGAAGAAGGATCGGGGTGCCGGCAAGCCCCCGTGCATACCAGTTTGCGATCTGGCGCCGTTTCTCGATAAATTGATCCAGATATTTCAATTTGACGTTCAAGATGGCGGATTGGATCGCGTCCAAGCGGCTGGTCCACCCGATTTCTTCGTGAGGACCTTGGGAAGTCCTGCGGCCCAAATTCCGCAGCCGCTCGACCCTCTCAACAACATCGGCCCGGTTTGTTACGACCATTCCGCCGTCCCCACAGGCGCCTAAATTTTTCGTGGGGTAAAAACTGAAACATCCGGCATGGCTGCAGGCGCCCGCCTTTTTGCCGTTCTGAGCGGCACCGTGCGCCTGGCAGGCATCTTCGATCAGCATCAATTTTTTGGCCTTGGCGATTTCATGCAACGCTTTCATATCTGCCATATGTCCGTAAATATGGACCGGGATGATGGCGCGGGTTCGCCGCGTGACGGCCTTTCGAGCCGCATCGGGATCCATGGTATACGTTTTCGGGTCCACATCCACAAAGACCGGTACGGCCCCAGCATGCAAAATCGCAAAACCGGTTGCCACAAATGTAAACGACGGCAGGAGGACCTCATCTCCTACCCCGATACCGAGCGCCTTCAGGGCAAACGTCAAGGCATCGGTTCCCGACCCGACACCCACCGCGTAAAGCTGGCCACAATATTGGGCAAATGCCTTTTCGAAATCTTGGACCCAGCGGCCGAGAATAAAGGATCCGGATTCAAGGACAGCGATCACCGTACGCGTGAATTCCTCCCGATGTTCCGCATATTGCCGAGTCGAGTCAAAATAAGGTACGATTTTTTTTTCCATGGTTCATTGCCTCCCCCCGCGGGCCGGCTGGTGGTTGGACCCCGCCGTCCGTGTTGTATTTTTTTGCGTGGATTTCATCTCGCGGTATTTCGCGTATGAAATCAGCTGATAAAGTCCATGAAAGACCGACATGAAGAAGCCCATGAAACCGGTCCTCCAGCCCTTTTTCAAAAAGTAGTTTTTCAGGAAACGGTCTGCGGTTTTTCTCAGGATATTCCAGAAACCGACCCGGCGTCCATCTTGGAACCACTTTTGGGCCTCCAGCGTCGTTTCTCGGTTGAATTTTTCAATCCATTGTTCCAAGTTCTGGCACGAATAGTGCATAATGTCGCCCTTGAGGTAACCGCACGATCCCTCGTAGATGGCGCGCGGATGAACTCCCGCCTCTTCGTATCGAAACCTTCCCTTTTGAAATAGGCGGGTCTTCTGAGCCGGATAGTACCCCGCGCCGCGGATCCACTCCGAACCGATAAAAGTCTTAATGGGGATGGCATAACACGTGTAGGGCGATACCGATTGGGTCGTCACACGGCGGATTTCTTCGGCGAGTTCGGGTGTCACATGCTCATCGGCATCCAGGCTGAGGATCCACCTCTGATTTGCTAAGCCGTAGGCGAAATTTCTTTGGCTTCCTTCACAGTCCATTTTGCGTTGGAAGACCTGGCGGGTATACCGCATGGCGACCTCCACCGTGCGGTCCCTACTCATATCGTCGACCACAATGATTTCACCCGCCCACGGCGCCACGGTATCCAGGCATGAAGCAAGACGTTTCTCCTCATTCTTTGCAATGACAACGACCGAAACAGGGACTTTATCCGTTAAAGGCTCAGTAGGCATTTTTAAACGCGTAAAAGGTCATGATCAATATTTCAATATCGAACAAAAGCGACCAATTCTCCATATAATAAAGATCGTACTTGGTCCGCTCCTGAATCGAGGTGTTGCCGCGGTAGCCATTGACCTGTGCCCAGCCGGTTAAGCCGGACTTGATCTTGTGACGGGTCATATACCGCGGAATCGTTTGGCGAAACTTATTCACAAAATGGGGTCTCTCGGGCCGCGGTCCGACCATACTCATATGGCCCACCAGGACATTGATCAACTGCGGCAGTTCGTCCAGATTCCATCGCCTGAGGAAGTTTCCGATACGGGTTCGGCGGCTGTCATCGGGCCGCGCAAAGACCGGACCGGTTTTGGATTCGGCACCCATCCGCATGGTCCGGAATTTGATCAGATGAAAACGTTTTTGGTCCTGCCCGATCCGCTCCTGACGATAAAAAATCGAACCGCCGTCATCCAACTTAATCAGAATCATCACCAAGATCCAGATCGGAAAGGTCACGATCAGGATGAACGAAGCGGTGGCCAGATCAAAAATCCGCTTCAGGATCCTTTAAGCGAGAAGATTGACTTGTTATTAGCAAGCGAAAAGATTTTGCGAGCAAACCCAAAAGTGAAGATTGGCTTGGCTACTCTTTCATTTCTGCGCTGCAAAAAGTACTTCGCCTCAACCGAGGGTTCTTGGTTAGAACAGGAAATAATAATATCGGGTGGAGGGATTCAGTGTTATGCGATGCAAAATGGTGAGATGCAACGACGTTCTTATCCAGCTGCCTTTGGTGGCAATTATGCCCAGAAGGGATACGAATTCATTGAGCAATTGGATTTAGTTGGAAATGCCGAGCAAACCCGTGAAGAGGCTTTGATGTTACTTTCAGCGGATCCTTGTCCAAGTATGAAGACTACGGTAATTGTTGGTTCGAATCAATTGGCATTACAGGTTCACGAATCAATTGGGCATCCGACTGAATTAGACCGCGTTTTAGGTAGCGAAGAGTCCTATGCTGGTACCAGTTTTGTCACCTTAGAAAAATTGGGTAATTTTCGTTACGGTTCTGATAAAGTGAATGTCTATGCCGATGCAACAATTGAGGGTGGATTAGGAACGTTTGGCTTTGATGACGAAGGCACTCCTGCCCAAAGATTCCCAATAATCAAACAGGGAATTTTCGTCAATTATCTTACAAGTCGTGACACCGCACCGGTGATAAATCAAAAATCGAACGGTACCGCCCGGGCAGCAAGTTGGAACCGTATCCCATTAATTCGAATGACAAATATTAATTTAGAACCAGGAGAATGGCCATTAGATGATTTGATTGCGGATACGAAAGAAGGGATTTATCTTGATACCAACCAATCTTGGAGTATTGATGATAAACGGCTAAATTTCCAATTTGGCACCGAAATCGCTTATCAAATTGAGAATGGCAAATT
>JAMWDC010000228.1 GCA_023819025.1 Candidatus Omnitrophota bacterium
GAATGCGGTTACAATGAAAAAACTTCGCATGATACTGTCGGGGGATCAAAGCGGGGTTGTGCGGTATCCGAGCGATACACATTTCGATCGGGCCGAAAAACTTATTTTGGAGAATTTTTGTTTTTTCCCATGAGCGCGATAACTGTTGCATGTGCGATGATCGTATGGTGCAGAAAACTTCTCATTGCACAGAGAAAACCGGGTTCGAGGTTTGGCGGATACTGGGAATTTCCCGGCGGGAAGCCGCATCTGGGTGAGAAGATGGAGGATTGTTTGATTCGGGAGGTCTATGAAGAATTAGGTATTTGGATCCTTCCCAAAGTGTTTTTCGGCCGTTCGGATCAAGTTTATTCCGAGAAGGAAGTGGCACTTTACTTCTATTTGTGTGTCTGGCTGAATGGTTATCCGACGCGAAAAGATTGTCTTAATTTTGCGTGGGTTCTACCGCCGGAGCTTCGCCGTTATCGATTCATGCCCGGAGACCAAACGATCATTAATGAACTGATCCGCAAAAAGACCTATTATTTCTCCATCCTGAACCAAGCATGAGCCGAACCCTGTCCCAGTTCAGGTGACAGGACAGATTACGTACGAACCGAGCAGAAAAAGAGGTCAAGACCGCCTGCCCGCCACTTGGTAGACGGGTAAAGGCGTGGGGCTTTACACTGCATACAAAGTGTCTTTAATTGTGGTGGTAAAGGTTTTGATTTTGTTATACGTTATATTGAACGTCAATGGATAAAATGCGGTTTTGACGAAGAGACGTGACGACATCCGGCGTGAGGCCTCAGTGTCGGGTTGCCCATCATGTTGAGGGAGTGTCTATTGTTTACCGGAAACAAAAAGTTTTCCAATCGCGCGAAGAGTTATTACCCGCCGCGATTTTCGCTTCGCTACAAGCTGGCCATCCCCGTTTTGGTCCTTGTATCCTTGATGGTCCTTATTTTGTTTCGTACGACCTTTCAGCTGGTTCGGGAAATGGTTCTCGAGAGAAATGAAAGTCGTCTTTTTGCTATTGCGGAAGTTTTTACAGAGAGTCTGAAGGTTCCCATCGCCTTGAATAATAAGGAAGTGCTGTTGGGTAATCTCGAATGGATGGCCCAACGACCCGATGTCTTGGAGGTACGGGTCGAGGATCCCCAAGGAAGTATTTTGGGTGGGACCAATTTTTTTCCGATGCCGCTCCCCCCACCGGCCAGCCGAAAAAATTTCTTTGGAATCCATCGGGTTTCGGAAGAGATGTATGCCGCCTGCGTTCCTATCTGGTTGGAAGGAAAGCTGCTAGGGCGACTGATTATTTTGTTTTCTCAGGAAGGATTTGAAAAAGAGCTGTGGAAAATCTTCGAAGAGCGGTTGAAGCTGGCCTTTTTGATGGCGATGATCCTTGCTTTGCTGACTTCGGGATTCACATGGTTGTCCATCCGTCCGCTGTTTCGTTTAAAAGAGACCGTGCAGGAGATCCTCCGAGGGGATTTGAGTGCGCGGACCCGGATTCATTCCTTCGACGAGATTGAAGACCTGAGCGAGGCCGTTAATGAAATGGTTTCCCGGCTCGGAAGAAGCCTGGATAATTTGCGGTCCCGGACCGAGGCCCTCGAGGAGTCCGAGGAAAAATATCGGCTGATCGTCGAAAATGCCAATGATATCATTTTTACGCTTACGCCCGAGGGAGAGGTCTCCCTTCTGAACGAAGGTTTTTCCGGTTATTCGACGGAGGAGCTCTTGCATAACGGACTTCCGGGTATTCTTTTAGCACTCAACGAGGCGTCCCGGAAAAAGTTTGAGGAGGCCTTGGATATTGTCCGGCAAAAAAAAGTCCTGATGACCAATCTGGCGGTGACCCATATTCACCGGCATACCCACCAAGAATTTTATTACCTGTTGAACCTGACACCGGTAGTCGATCATGAAGGTCATTTAAAATTAATTCAGGGGATGATGCGCGACGTGACTGAAATGCGACGGGTCGAAGCCATGAAAGGATCTCTGATTCGAGACGTGGCGCATGAACTCAAGACGCCCACTGCGAAATTTGAGATGGCGGTCAACTGGTTTGAGAAGGAGATTCAGAAACAGGGCCTCGGAGAAGATTACGCTCAGATCATCGCGATCCTTAAGAACAATATTGACCGTCTGATGCGGACCATCACGAGCATTATGGATCTTTCCAAACTCGAGTCGGGAGTCGATCGAATCGTCAAAACCAAGTTTAATCTTAATGAGGTCTTGGAACAGGTCCGTCAGGATATGGAACCCCTCTGCAAACAGCGGAACCTAGTTTTGGAAGCGTCCTTCTTGCCGGAGCCGCTTCTGATACTGGGGAATCGGGATATGGTTTACCGCGTGTTTGTGAACCTGATCGGCAATAGCATTAAATTTACCCCTACCGGAAAGATTACATTTCGGAACCGCCGAAGTGAAAATAACCGTGTCCTTGTCGAGGTCAGCGATACCGGCATTGGCCTTGACAGGGTAGATTTAGAACATGTCTTTGAACGTTTCTTTCAGAAAACACCGGCTACCATCGGGGTAGGGGTTGGGCTCACGATCTCGCGGGACATTATGACCCTGCACGAGGGGAGGATTTGGGCTGAAAGTGGCGGTGTTGGTAAAGGTTCGACTTTTAAGGTAGAATTTCCCTTGGTCCCGAAATGAGGGGATGACAGGAGGATGCGATATGGACGAAAAGACAATCCTGATCGTGGATGATGACGAGGACCTTCAAATCCTCTACGGTCTTTACCTCCGAGGCGAATCTTATCGAATCGAACGTGCTTACAACGGCCAAGAAGCCCTCGAAAAGGTTGAAAAAAATAAACCGGACTTGATCATTTTGGATATCATTATGCCCGTCATGGACGGGGAAGAGTTTTTTACCAAACTGCGGGTGGAAAAAAATATCCGAGATATTCCGGTCATCGTCGCGAGCGTGAATGAAAAAATTTCTCCGAAGCTTTTCAAGCTTGGCGGCATCCATTCCACGCTCCAGAAACCTTTCTCGATCGATACCCTTGTCGGGAAAGTTCGGGATGCCCTGTCCCATCAATAACCTGTATAACTTGTGGGCCGTTCCCATTTGCGACAACGTGAAACCCTACGAAATCATAGAGCATACGGCCGATGTAGGGCTTAGGATTTATGGCCGGGAGCTTCCGGAATTATTTACCCATGCCGGCTTGGGGTTATTCGGCTTAATCACCGACATTAATAAAATAAAACAGGAAAAAGGCGACCGCCGTCGGGTGTCCATTGATCTTAAGGGTCGGTCGGCCGGCGATCTTTTGTTAAAATGGTTGCGGGAGTTGCTCTTTCACTTTTCCACAAAACGGCTTGTCTTCGAAAAATTTGATTATCACGAGCTAAGCGAGACGGTTTTGAAAGCCGACGCCTTTGGTTTGAAATTTGATCCGAAACGGCATGATCAAAGATACGAAGTCAAAGCCGTTACTTATCATCAGTTTAAGCTCAAGAAACAAAAATCGAACTTGTCAGCCGAAATTATTTTCGACATCTGAAGGCACGCAGCAAGAAATAAGAGGAAAGAAAATACAAAAGCAAGAAGCAAGATGGAGGGGCGGGGGCCCCCGCCCGGTATGGGGAACTGTGCACCGGTTCCTTTTGTTTGGTTATTGAGACGCAGGGACAAGATTGCCATGACTGAGATCTCACGCGTACCGTTAAAAAAACTGGACGATTACCGGTGGGAGATTCCCAAATCCTACAAGCCCGGAATGCGTGTGCCCGGGCTTATTTTTGCCGATGAAAAAATCCTTCCGAAAATTCAGACTGACCAATCCCTGGAACAGGTCGCTAATGTCGCGTGTCTGCCCGGTATTGTCCGCTATTCTCTGGCGATGCCCGACATCCACTGGGGATACGGTTTTCCGATCGGCGGGGTGGCTGCAACGGATCCCGAGGATGGCGGCGTTATTTCGCCCGGCG
>JAMWDC010000229.1 GCA_023819025.1 Candidatus Omnitrophota bacterium
TGGCACGCATACTGCCTCCGTGACGACATTCGAGATAAAATCAATGTCGGACAAATTCATGGAAGGATGATTCGGCAAGAAGAGTCCCGTATCGTGAATCCGTTCGGCCATGGGTAATTTCGGTTTCCCGTAGCGTTCAAACCAAAAAGGGTGCAGGCCCAGATGTCCAGCCGAAAAGATTCGAGATTCGATTCCGTTTTCGATCAATGCGGTTATGACCGCACGCCTTTCCTCGATGCTCTTGGCAAGGATCGCAAAGTGGATACTGCATAATTTGGTTTGCTGGGTATCCGGTCTTTGAATGTAAAAGTGCTTTCCTAAATTACGGATATACCGGTTGTGATTTTCGCTGCGCCGTTCAATGATCCAGTCTAATTTGTCCATCTGGCCGAGTCCGATAAAGGCGTTGAGATCCGACGAACGGACATTGAAGCCCGGAACATAAAAAACGAAAGGTGTATAGAAATCGTCGATTTCATACTTCTCGACAAGCTCGCCGTGTTTGGCCCGACCCAAATCCTTGTCCCACCCATGGCTCCGGATCATCAGCAGGAGATCGCGGTAGAAAGGATCATCCGTCGAGACCATTCCCCCTTCGATCGTGGACATCTGATGCCCAAAATAAAAGGAAAAACTTGCCATATCACCAAACGTGCCTACCATTCGATCCTCACGTGATGCGCCGATGGCAGCGCAGGCGTCCTCGAGCAGGATAAAACCGTACTGGTCCTTCAGTTTCAGGATTGCATCCATCTTGTGGGGAACTCCCAGGACTTGAACGAGCATGACCGTGCTCGGACGATGAGCCTTGAGAAGAGCTTCCAGATGGTTGAGGTCCAAACCGAAGGTGTCGGGATCGGCTTCGCACATAAGAGGTTCAAAACCGAACTGGATGGCAGGGGCGATCGATGTTACCCACCCGGCGGCCGGGACAATCACTTTTTTATTTCTCAGCCGTCCGGAACACAGCAGGGTGTAATACATGAGAAGATTTGCGGACGATCCGGAGTTCGAGAAGACCGAATAATTTCTGCCGAGCCATTGGCTCCAACGGTTTTCGAATTGAGCCGTGAGTTCTCCTTTGGTGAGGTGGGGATTGGATTTTAGCCAACCGATCAGCCGTTCGATATCATTTGAGTTGATCGTATCCTCGGCGAGATGGTAGCGGATGCATATTGGGTCTTGGAGCATCTTAAAACGGTCCTTTGAATTTGGTAGGTAATTCCGGGACTTCGGTTTCAGGAAGTTCCCGGTCGAACATTTGAGAAATTTTGGCGACGATCTTTGGTGCGCTCGGATAGAAATGATTTTCCAGAGTTTTGCTCACCGGACAAGTCACAGGCGCGCATCCTATTCTTTGGACGGGTTGAACAAGAGCGCCGTGTGCCTTTTCACCGGCAATCGCCGCGATTTCAGCACTCATCCCGCAGGTCGTCCAGCTTGTGTCCACGACGAGCAGGCGGCCGGTCTTTCGGATGGATTCGATGATGGGTTTGTCATCCAACGGAACAAGACTGACAGGATCAATGATTTCGATCTCCAAGCCCGCTTGAGCCAGATATTCCGCGGCCTTCATGCATTCGACAACCATGTAGGAATTGGCGACAATTGTTAGATCCCGTCCTTCCCTTCGGAGAAGAGATTTCCCAAAAGGAACTTCGTAATAGTCTTCAGGGACCTGCCCGGTAATTTCATAAAGTAGCCGGTGTTCGATGAAGATCACGGGATTGGGATCTGCGATCGCGTGAAGGAGGAGTCCTTTGGCGTCATACGGTGTCGTGGGCATGATGACTTTCAAGCCAGGCACATGCATGAAGAATGATTGAAGGCTTTGGGAATGTTGGGCGCCTTGTCCCCAACTTCGTCCGATGACAGCACGGATGACCATCGGGATATTCATCGCTCCTCCAAACATCGAATGCCACTTGGCCGCCATGTTAAAAATCTGATCCATGGCCAGATAAAGAAAATCCATACGGATGTGAATATGCACTGGTTTCATGCCGTTTAAGGCGGCGCCAATGGCAATTCCGGTCATTGCATTTTCGGAAATGGGTGTGTCAAAAACGCGTGTCTTACCAAAGCGGTTTACCAAATCTTTTGTGCTGCCAAAGATAGCCTTGTGGTCATCGACCCCAATCCCCATGATAAACACGGCCGGATCTTTTTCCATGGCCATACACAGAGCTTCATGAATCGCTTGTCCGTAGGTTAAGAGCCGGGTCATGTTGCGTACACATCCTCAACGAGTTGATCAGGTCCAGGGAAAGGACTCGCCTTTGCAAATTCTACGGCTTCGTCAATTTCCCTGCGGATCGATTTGGCGTATTGTTCTAAGGTGAGTTCGTCGATATTGAGAACCGCCCGCATTTCGTTACCGATGATTTCCAAGGGATCGTTGTGCAGGGCCTGGCGCAGTTTCATTGGATCACGATAGGCCTCATGGTGATCCCTGCCAGGTCCGACGTGCTCATATAAGCGGTAAGTCATGTACTCCAGCATCAAGGGTTCCCCGCCCGCCCTTACCTGACGGACCGCATCCAACATAGAGGCGTAAACGGTACGGACATTGTTACCGTCGAAGCGGAATCCGGAGAGTCCCAGGCTTTCGCCGAATCGATAGAGTTCCGTTTGCTTGTGGCGGTCCGAGACCTTGGAGTGGATGGCATAGTGGTTGTTTTCACACACATAAATAATCGGGAGTTTTTTTAAAACGGCGAAGTTAACGCTTTCGAAGAAAACACCTTCGTCCACAGCGCCGTCTCCAAAAAAGGCAACGACCACCCGATTGTTTTTTTGCATCTGGGACGCAAGGGCGTCACCGGTAGCAACAGGAATGGTGCTTGCCACAATCGCCGAACAAGCCATCAGCCCCACCTCGGGCGCCGCGAGGTGCATGGAGCCTCCTTTCCCGCGGGAGCAGCCCGTTTCCTTTCCATACAGTTCCGCAAAAAATTTCTTTAAATCGCCGCCTTTGGCGATGTAAATACCGTGACTCCGGTATGTTCCATAAAGATGATCGGTAGGCTCAAGTGCCAGGCAGACACCGGCCGAAACAGCTTCTTGCCCGATGCACAGATGAATCGGGCTTTGGATTTCGTCCGAGGGATAAATTTCCGTGAGGCGCTCTTCAGTCAGCCGGATTTTTAGCATGCATTGATAAAGCCTAAGATACGTTTCCCGTTCCAGCGACGGAAGAACGTTAATGTAAGTTGACATCTTTATCTCACACGTTGGAATACTGATTTTCTCTCAAAATCTGGTAACCTTTGATGAGTTCTGCAATTCCTTGCTCGAGTGAAAATGCAGGACGGAATCCTGTAGCTTCGATTCTCGCGTTGCTCACGATATAGTTTCGCTGATCCGGATCCCGCCCGAACTTGGATTCCACAAAATAAAAGTGAGGGACCTGCTTTTTGATCTCCTCGCACAACTCGCGCTTGCTCATATTGCAGTTACTCAAACCCACATTATAAGGCTTATCCTTCATTTTTTCAAAATGATCAAGGCAATGGCAAAAGGCATTGGCGACGTCCCGAACGTGGATATAATTGCGTTTGAAATAAGATTCGAACAGAACAATAAAGCCGTCCGTCACCGCGCGAAAGACAAAATTATTTACCAGAAGGTCCAGGCGCATGCGGGGACTTATTCCGAAGACGGTCGCAAGTCTGAGCGTGATTGTGTTGCCGTGGTCGAGGACGGCTTTTTCGGCTTCAACTTTCAGCCGTCCATAAAGGGAAACCGGACAAAGCGGCGTTTCTTCCGTACAGTGGATGCCTTCCTGGCCGATTCCGTAACCGCTGTTGGTGGTCGGAAAAACAATGCGCTGGCTAGGGCTCCTGAGTTCCAAGAGCATTTTAATTGCATCCAAATTCGTTGTCTTGGCGCCGACCGGGTCCCGATCACAGAGAGGTGCCCCGGTATA
>JAMWDC010000230.1 GCA_023819025.1 Candidatus Omnitrophota bacterium
CAACCCCTATCTTGGATTGAACTTCAATCTTTTTTAGGGCAGCCCTTCGAAGAAATGATCAAGTTCGTGGTGGATGTTGATCATGAAGTCCTTGCCTTGGGCGGCGAACTGCAAGCCGATGCGGAGCGCCTTTTATTGGAAAAAGGTTCTTTGCAAAAAAGTCTTTGGGGCAGCAATTTGTATATGGATTCGAATGCGAAACAGTGGAGGGCCGACCTCAGCTCGTTTATCAATATACGGCCGTCCCAGTCGAACCGTTCGATGGAGATTCAGGACAAAATACTCAGGGACAGGATCGAAGAGGTCCTTCGGAAATATCTGCCATGATCATGCACTTTCACAAGGGGTTGGCTTTCGCCCGATGGCAGGCCTTCCCCTGGGATAAAAAAATTCTCCATATCGCCTCGGAACTGATACGCGCCCGGAATTGCATCAGGACGGATCACCGTGAAGGGAAGGGAAAGGCCCTCGAACGCGCCTTGGAACTGATCGATGCTTCTTTGGCCGATGCGTCACATCCAGGTTCAAGGTCATTCCTGCGGGAATTCTTGAGGATGCGTGAGGCGGTTTCCGGTTTTTATGTGAATCCAGTTTGCGATCCGGAGGAATTGACACAGCTCATCCGCGGCCTCCTTGACCTCCACGGCGCAACGCATAATCTCAAATTGAAACTGTAAGCAGGCATTTTTTATTTCTTTGATCTCGAGTGGATTCGGCGTAGAATAACCGCCGCTAATAGGATCAGGGGTCCCTTCTCGGACGCCCTGTCAGAATAAATTCTATGCCGAACGCGGTCATCGTCCCCACCCGCCTTGCCCTGCCCGCAGCCTATGCCTCCTTAAAGAAACGTGTCCAGGAAGTTTTGCTCGGCGGCCAGCAGCGGATCGATGCTGAAAAGGTCCGCACCTATTGGACGACCGGCCGGCTCATTCACGGGCATATTCTCCGTTACCAGGACCGCGCTGATTACGGGGAAAAACTCGTCAAACAGCTATCCAGGGACTTAGGAGTCAGTGTGCGTATCCTCTATCAATGTATTCAGTTTGCCAAGACCTTCAAGAAAGTGAACGGCCGTTCACTTTCTGCCTTGCTGCCATGGTCCCATTACCGGGTCTTGATCACGGTCAAGGATGATGAACAGCGCCATGAGCTGGCCGCGCGTGCGGCCAAGGAGGGCTGGACATCTGACAAGCTTATGGCCAAGATCAGGCAGGAGGTGTGGCCGGATGAATCTCCTTCCGAGGATTCTGGCGCCAAGACCACCCGCAAAACTTCCGGCTCCGGTCTGACAACGGCCAACCTGAAATCTCTTTCGCCCAAACTGGGGAAACTTGGCACCTACCGCCTGATCCGGCCCGAAGCTGTCCGGGATGAACCCAAGCTCCTGATCGACCTCGGATTCATGATCTGCCGGAAAATGCGGATTCCTCCAGGTTGCAAGTCGGGAGACATCATGGAGCTCGTTTGCTTGCCTGACGGCCTGTTTAAGATAAAAAGATCAGACCGCACGGAGGCGGATCTTTACACCTACCGGGCAAAGGTTGAGCGGGTTGTGGATGGAGATACCCTCCGCGTCCAGATCGACCTGGGGTTCGACACCTGGGTCCGTCAATACGTCAGGCTGCGGGCCATCGATACCCCGGAGCTTGAGACCAAGGAAGGCCGGCGCGCCAAAGATTTCGTCGAACGCGCCCTCGCCCAAGCCGGCGGGATCATCCTCACCAGCTCCCGCTCGGACAAATACGACCGTTATCTGGCGGATGTATTCTACGGTCCGGAAAATAAAAATTATCTGAACCAAATCCTGCTCGACCAAGGTCTGGCAGTACAAATGGGGGAATAGCAAAATCAAAATTGCAGACCAGAATCGGAGACAGTTCAAGAAGTCGTGCTGTCCAACCAATACCGGACACGGACTGGCGGGGGAAGGGTAAGCGGGAATCAAAACCGGTAAGGTAGCGGTTGGATCTCTGGGCTGAAAAATTTTCGCATAAAAGCAAATGGCCCCGACATTCGTTGGGGCCACATGCCGACCGGGAATCCCCAGTCCGTAAATTTAGATCAAGGATACGGCATTTTTTTAAAAAAATAATCCCTAAGAATTAATGTTTACAAGCATTGATTGGTAGTGTGTTAACACTATGCAATAAAAGAGAATAAAAGCACTTAAGCAGGGCGCCTGCTTGAAGATGCAGACATCTTGTTTTCCGCTTGTTATTGGAAGGAAACAGTCGAGCTCAGATGCCACCGTCAGCAGTTAAGAGTATTCGGGATTTGATTTATTGGGAGTATGCAAAATTGATTGCCGGTTCTGCATTATCGGACCGGAGGAATTATAGATTTGTGATGCATTCTTTCAAACAATTGCAGTGCGGCGAAAAGAAATGGTCTGATATCCTGCGGGAAGATCTGAAAAATTCTGCGACTGAATGTTCCTACTGCGGTAGCCCGGATGATCTCTCTAATGATCACATTGTTCCCAAAAGGGAATGTCACTTTGCCGAGATTCATAATATTGTCAAGGCGTGTAAAAAATGCAATTCCTCAAAAGGCGATAAGGATCTCGTCGAATGGTGGGGCCTTGAACGGCGTTATGAATTGCCGCGTGTTGTCATGGGCAAGTACTTAAAGATGCTTTATATTTGCCATGAATGCCGCGGTACGCTGGATCGAAGTGATATCAACCGGGACGGAAAATTTGATTTACTGGATTTAGGATCTATTTTCCGTGAACCATGCGATCCTGCGAAGATTAAAGTTCGCCGGGATGCATAGAATGCGATATTCGCTGCCGATTCTTTATCCTTAATTTTCCAAGCTCGTGATTAGCAGCGGTATCTGGCGGATGTATTCTACGGTCCGGAAAATAAAAATTATCTGAACCAAATCCTGCTTGACCAAGGTTTGGCAGTACAAATGAGGGAATAGCAATAGCGGAACCAGGTACCCGCCGCTGCGCCGGCTTTTCCGCCGGAAGGCGGATCCGCCGTCTTTGTGGCGGAGGCGGAAGAAAAGGCGGGCCGGCAAATGCGCCAGGTCGCGGCGGGAAATCCGGTACGTTGAGACGAGGCGACTGACAATTTGCCGTTTCGGGGGGGCACTCGGGCCCTATTTCCGTGTTGAGTTTTTTAATGTGATAGTTTAGAATTCTCACATGAGGCTTGTTGCCCGGACCATCGAAAAAGAGGTTTTAAGATCGGCCCGCGGTTTTCCGGCGCTTTTGGTTACGGGGCCGCGCAGGGCGGGAAAAACCACCCTCCTCAGGAAAATCTTCCCCAAGGCTTCCTACTATCTACTCGAGGATCCTGAGCTTATCCTGCGCATCCGAAACGATCCGCACGCCTTTCTGGAAGGCGTCAAAACGCCGGCCATTTTGGACGAGATCCAGAATATCCCCGAACTTTTGAACTATTTGCGGACCGTGATTGACGCTCAACCCAAACGGATGGGGCAGTGGTTCTTGACGGCTTCTCAGGATGCCCCTCTCATGAAAGGGGTTTCGGAATCCATGACAGGCCGCGTGGCGGTGTTCCAGCTGTTGCCTTTCTCCCTCGAAGAAACGCTGAAAGTTTCGGTTCTGCATGGAGGGTTCCCTGAGGTTTTGCGTCGTCCGCGGTTAGCCGGCACATGGTTCCGTTCGTATCTACAGACCTATCTCGAACGTGATGTCCGGGCGGTCAGTTCGATTCGCGATCTGGCGGTTTTCCGGAAATTTCTTTCCCTGCTTGCCGGCCGCGCGGGAACCCTGCTCAACAAAACCGAGCTTGCTGCACCGCTCGGCGTTTCGGTGCCCACGGTGAGCGAATGGCTCAGCATTCTCGAGATCACGGGACAGATCCTTGTCGTGCCTCCGTTCTTTGAGAATTTCGGTAAACGGCTGATCAAATCACCGAAGCTT
>JAMWDC010000231.1 GCA_023819025.1 Candidatus Omnitrophota bacterium
TTCCGGAGGAGGGGTAAGCACCAGGAGCCTTGCCCGTGAACCTGCTTCATCAATCAAATCAATCGCTTTATCGGGCAAGAACCGCCCGCTAATATAGCGGTCCGACAATTTTGCGGCGGCTTCGATCGCTTCATCAAGAATTTTGACGCGGTGATGGGCCTCATATTTATCCCTGAGCCCCTTTAGAATTTTGATGGTCTCATCCACAGACGGCGGATCCACATTGATGGTTTGAAACCGGCGCGCTAAGGCCGCATCTTTCTCGATATATTTGCGGTACTCATCGAGAGTCGTAGCGCCAATACACTGCATTTCCCCTCGCGCCAATGCGGGCTTCAAGATATTCGAGGCGTCAATCGCACCTTCCGCTCCGCCCGCTCCCACGAGGGTATGAAGCTCGTCAATGAAAATGATGACATTTTCGGAGCGTTTGATCTCATCCATGACCGCTTTAATTCGTTCCTCAAATTGTCCGCGGTATTTGGTGCCCGCCACCATCAAGGCCAGATCCAGGACGACAATACGTTTGTCGATAAGAATCTCGGGGACATCTCCGGCGACAATCCGCTGGGCGAGACCTTCGACGATCGCCGTTTTACCGACACCTGCCTCTCCCAACAGCACGGGATTATTTTTGGTGCGGCGCGCAAGAATCTGGATAACACGTTCGATCTCATTTTCCCGGTCGACGACCGGGTCGAGCTTCCCCTCGCGGGCCAAGGCAGAAAGATCCCGTCCAAAAGAGTCCAAGGCCGGTGTTTTTGTTTTTGCCTTGCCGGATCCAAGCGTAGAACCTCCGGGACCTCCAGCCCCTGAAGGCGTGGAGGAACCTAAAAGTTTAATGACCTCCGCTCGGACTTTATTGAGATCCAAACCGATGTTCATCAGGACGTGGCTCGCAACGCCTTCACCCTCCTTAATCAACCCCAAAAGCAAATGTTCCGTTCCAATGTAATTGTGCCCAAGCCGTCGTGCCTCGTCCATGGCCAGCTCGATTACCTTCTTGGCTTTGGGCGTAAACGGTATATCCCCGGAGACAATCGTGCTCGGACCAAACTGAACGAGCTTTTCAACTTCAAGACGAATGGTATCCAGAGACAAGCCCAGATTTTGAAGCACTGCGGCCGCAACGCTTTCTCCCTCCTTGATCAACCCGAGCAAGATGTGCTCGGTCCCGATATAATCATGGTTGAAACGTTTGGCCTCTTCTTTTGCTAAAATGATGACCTTCCTAGCCCTTTCTGTAAATCGATCAAACATTCTGTTTTCCTTTCCTTCGATTTAGCCTATGAATGCCTGGCTTTGGAATGATATCTCCCGGTTTCGATAATGTTACCTGCATTTTATGTCCTCGATTCACGCCTTCCGGTCGTCACGCTTTACGATCATAAAGTAAGTTTCGAAAGTTTTTGCCGAAGCAGATCGGCGCGGGCAATGTCACGGTCCTGTGAATTCAATGTCTTTCCCATCAACTTCTGCAAATGCGCCGGCTGAATTAGCAGGAACAATAAATTGACATCCTGGCGTGTGAAATCGGCCGGAAAAAGTTCAAGATGAATCCCCAAATGGATCAATGACAAAAGCTGCGTCGCCTCCGCAGACGCGATCATGCGGGCCGATTTCAACGTCCCTACAGCCCTCCAAATTTGATCCTCGAATTTACCTTTGCGCTTATCGCGCAAATACTGGCGCGCCTCACGTTCGTGCTCGACCACCTGTCGGATCACCCGCTCTAGGCTGTCGATAATCTCCTGCTCATTCTGTCCCAGCGTCATCTGGTTGGAAATTTGGAAAAAATTCCCGATCGCTTGAGTCCCTTCCCCATAAAGTCCCCGCGCTGCCAGATTCAGTTTGGCCAGCGCTTGCAACACCTTATGGACCTGCTTCGTCAAGACAAGACTCGGCAAATGCATCATGCATGAGGCCCGCAATCCTGTGCCCACATTGGTGGGACAAGCTGACAAATAGCCCAGCTCAGGGCTGAAAGAGAAATCCAACGTCTTTTCCAGTTCGTCGTCGATTTGGGATACGATCCGCCACGTTTCGAGAAGGGTGAACCCGGCCTGAAAAGCCTGGAGGCGGATGTGATCTTCTTCCAACACCATCAAACTAACCACTTCATTGGGCGTAATCGCAACGGCCTTTTCCCCCTTTTCATTGGCATGTTCCCGGCTGATCAAATGCCGCTCTAAAAGGAATTGGCGGTCAAGTTCCGTCAAATGATGATAACGAAAGTAATAGGCGCCCTTCAGGCGGGCACTGTTTTTGACGGCCCCCTCCACGAGATTGATGATTTTGTCCTGCTGCTCATGAACGAGTTTCTGCACAAAGGGATATCCGGCAATATTCCGGGCAAGCCGGATCCGGGAACTCACGACAATATCACTATTGGCCCCCGCCGTGCGGAGCCATTCGGCCGGCTGGTTCAAAAAGACATCAATCTCGTTCATTTCGTCTTCTTTCCTCTTCGTAGTCGATCCTCGATCTGCCTGATCTCGTCCCGCAATTTGGCGGCTTCCTCAAAGGCCTCCATCTGAATGCTTTTGCGAAGACGATCCTGCAAGATTCGCAGATCATGCGTCGTCTTGGCCGCCCGCGGGATCTTCGACGGCTTTTTACCGACATGAAACGTCGCCCGCTGAACTCTCTTGATAAGGGGCAACAACATCTTGGAGAAGGCATCATAGCAGGCGGGGCATCCCAGACGGCCCGTCTTGCCAAATTCCTCGTAGGTCGCCCCGCACTCGGAACACCGCAGGGCCGGTTTTTTCTCTCCCATTTTCGCAGGTTTGGCCGTATCGGCCAAGCTTGCTAGGAGATCATCAAAGCTGAAATGAGTTTTGAAATCGGTCCCTTTTTCCTGAGCACAGGTTTCACACAGATGGATTTCGATCATTTGATTATTAATAATTTCCGTCAAATGGATCGAAGCCTCATTGACGCCACAGATATTGCATACCATATATCCCGTCCCGCCTTCTAAAAATTGATCCGTTCCACCGGCAGTTTTAAAATACGTCGGCTTTGTCGGACCCCTTGTTGCTGATCGCAAACCGTTCGTAATGCCGCCATTATATCACGAATATCCGATGCCACATGCTTCGATCCCGTCACCGCAACTATACAAACCGTCTTACCCTATCCATCCTATGCGAACCAAGAAATCCCGATCCTGTTTCTGAAGGATCTGCAAGTCTTCACCGGTCAATACTGGACACCATCTTGGCGAGTCTTGGCATGAAAGGCTTTCAGCAACAAACCGGTTGTTTTACCGGGCTTGCCTTCACCGATCACCCGGCCGTCGATTTTGACCACCGGAATCACCTCGGCAGCAGTTCCTGTCAGAAAAACCTCATCGGCGTTGTACAAATCATGGCGCGTTAAAATTTTCTCCTCGGTGGGGATTTTTTTGGCCGCAGCAATCTCCATGATGGTCTGCCGCGTAATCCCCTTTAAGGCCCCTAAATAAATGGGAGGGGTAATCAACCGGATCCCTGCCGGATACAAACCATCCGCTTTTGAATGCTTGACCATAAAGATGTTATCTCCCGTACACTCGGTGACATAGCCCTGGTGATTCAACATCAAGGCCTCCATGCACCCGGAATTGCGTGCCTCGATTTTGGCAAGAATATTATTGAGATAATTGAGACTTTTAATTTGCGGTGGCAGCGAAAGAGGATGATTGCGAACTGTTGATGCACTTATTATCCGCATCCCCTTTTCATAAAGCTCCTGTGGATAAAGTTGGATTTTATCAGCAATAATTTCATAAACATATCGCGTTTGATTGTCTTTGTCGGTATAAGAACGGCTTCTTATTCTACCTTCGATGTATAATTTACTACCCTTTCGAATAAATTTTTCGGCTAATTGTGCATTGTTTCT
>JAMWDC010000232.1:0-360 GCA_023819025.1 Candidatus Omnitrophota bacterium
TCTGTTTCCGAGAGTTTGACAACAACTTGCTCGTTTTTTGACGTCGGGATATTCTTGCCCACGTAATCTGCGCGGATCGGGACCTCGCGGTGCCCCCGGTCAATGAGAACAGCCAACTGAATTGCCTGCGGTCTGCCGAAATCCATCAGAGCATCTAATGCCGCCCGGATGGTCCGGCCGGTATAAAGGACATCATCAACGAGCACGACAATTTTTCCAGTGACATCATAAGACAATTCTGTTTCGTTCACGACCGGATTGGGTCCGATTTCGCTAAGATCATCCCGATAAAGGGTGATGTCCAATGTCGAAAGTGAAATCTCGACATTTTCAATCGCACGGAGTTGACGCCGAATGCGT
>JAMWDC010000232.1:370-3814 GCA_023819025.1 Candidatus Omnitrophota bacterium
GATAAACGCCACGGGTCCGGATACCGACCAGCATAAGATTTTTCGCACCGCGATTACATTCCAGTATTTCATGGGCGATCCGGATGATCGCACGATGCATTGCATCTCCATCCATCACTTGTTTGAACTTAGGACTCATGGCGATCCCCCACGACACCTGCGCAAGACAAAAAAATACCCCATCTTACGGATGGGGTTTAACTTGATATTCTTTTCTAAAACTTTCACTTGCTCTCCCTTGATGATGTCACTGCATCACCTTAAAAGGATCTCTCGTGATTCGATTGAAATTATAGCCCTTAATAATAATCACGTCAAGCCGGCTTAAAAGCCAGCTCACGAAACCAACCGACGTAAGAGTTCTTTAAAAGGATCTTCTCTATAAGCCGAGTTCTGTCTGTTCGAGGAACAATATCCCACCTCGGACAGTGATGATCATCTCTCTGGGATCCCAATCACTTTCTGCGTTCCGTCATAGGATAACGGAGACAGCGAGATCTCTAGCGGCCTACCCGATGCTCGTTCCGCTTGGTGCGGGTCAGGAAGCGGACCGCTTCTCTCGGGTTCGAAACGAGTTAACATTTTGAACCCGACTCTCATCCTGTTTGGCCTTTCATCACGTAGAGATTGCCGCGTTTCACCCCTGCACCAGGCTTTACCTTATACAGGACTCGTCTCTGTGGCTCTCTCACCACGGAATCAAGGCGTACTTGCACGCCATGAATGGTGGTGAGCCCGCTCCGCTGTTTGATGTCGCGGATTGCGGAGATCCGTCCCGTTCTATCTTTACACAACCGAACGGGAGATGGGCGTTACCCACTACGTTGTCCTTTGATGCTCGGACTTTCCTCTCCCCCATCATCTGAGGGAGCGATCATCCAAGAAGACCCTTTCAAAGAACGATCAAACTTGTACGGATTCTCAATTAGGATTCCAATTGCTCAAGCGGCGGATTGGTTCAACGAATGTACTGAAACTGCAAAGGCTTGATCCCTACTTTTGCGTTTGGGATTTCCCCGCACTTTGAAGTTCTAATTCCTTCAACTGATTTTGAGCAAAGTTCGTCCAGACAAGTTCCGGATACTTTTGAGTAATCTCCTGAAACACCTTTTTGGCTTTATCCGTTTTGCCCAAGGCAACGTAACTTTTGCCAATATAGTATTGAGAAATAACGGCTAGATTTCCCTCCGGATTTCCATCCAGATACGCCTGATATTTATCAATAGCTTTTTGGTATTCTCCCTTATTGTAATATCGTTCGGCATCGGAATAATCACCAAAATAGTAATAGCGAGAACCACGACTCGCACATGAGGCTAAAAAGGCAAGGAAAACAATCCACGACAACGATCTGAGTAAGCGCATGTCTTATCCCTCGACGTTAATTGGAAATCCCCTCCATCCGAAAGGCATGCCAGTTTACTTTTTGAAGCGCATCGGTGTCAAGGGAAAACCTGAACCCGGGCGCATATCGCGCCATGCAGTTAATTTCGCTTGTCATCCCCTATCGACTTCCATCGGCGGTTTATCAGAAGATTTCGTAACGCCGGAAGATTCTCCGCACCGGCCCGTGACCACGCATCCTGATCCGCTTGAACCGCAATTAAATCGCATGCTCGCAGCCCCTTCCGAGACACCCCCGATCTGATGGAAAAACCCTTTTGATTGAATATAACGAAAATAGACCATGTCACAACCGCGGTCGTGGAAATAACTCCGGGTATCTTCTAAAATCTTTCGTTGTTTCTTTGTTCTGGGGTTCATCTGCAAAAATGCCCTCTGACGTGAATCCTAATTACCAGCGATGACGGAGACGTTCGATCAAACGATTTATTTTTTTGTAAGTCAGACACGTCGCGAAAATCGCAAATCCATCTCCGCCGATGTGGCAATCATGCCAGATTCACGATAGCTCTACCTGAGAATTACGGCAATTCCAACCAGGGCACGATCCCTTTCAATGTGTCACAGTGTATTATTGATCCATAACGTCTCGCTGTTTAAGGTGTTGTCCGGCGATTTTTAAAAATCCTCGCCGGTTATATCAATCCGTAACTCCGCCCCTTAGAGAAAGTTCCATCAGTTTTTTCTCCCATTCTCTTCGGACAGGAATATCGTGGAATATCTCCAAAATCGTCTTCTTTCCTTCGTAACTGATGGCGGTGTCGGTAATATAGACCGTGTTCCTGTTGAGTGCATTTTTGATTTAGATGGTTTTTACTTCTTCAAGCTTGATTTCTTAACACAAGGGGCATAATTTGCACAGCTGTTTATCGTCGTTGTAGGCTTCCCAACATTTCTTCCCAACAGCATTTTTGCCAACTTGGCTTTCTCACTGCTCGCTGAGAAATAAGCTCGTTCCGTCGCAGTCCATGATATCTACACCGAGAAAGATGATTCACAAGAGCACCTTGTAAAACTGAACAACCTCGGATGAATTTTCTGGATATTTATTCATGTCGAACACTGATACGTCGCCTGCGAGAAATGGGCCCGCCTGGATTCGAACCAGGGACCAAGCGATTATGAGTCGCCTGCTCTAACCAAGCTGAGCTACGGGCCCGCTCAATCCTGACGATGGAACGCGATACCGTGACAGCTCAAGAAAAACTGTCTACGATGACCGGGCAAAATGTCAAACAATAAACCCCGATAATATTCATTCACGTACCATGACCACCTGCGAAACATCACCTGCCGTCCCTTTGGGGACGAATCCGTAGCAGACGAAGTGTACGCCAAATGTAAATTGTAGAATGAAGAGAGGCGAATGGAAATAAATTTTTACAGGGGAATTTCTAGGTTTCATGAGGTCTGAAACTGAATTTGTCCTTTGGGAAAGACTATTCGCTCAATTTGATATCGAGGAAATTTTTCAGTTTTCTTGAGCGTGTCGGATGGCGCAATTTACGGAGCGCTTTTGCTTCAATCTGACGAACACGTTCACGCGTTACATCAAAGATCTGACCGACCTCTTCCAACGTGCGGGGATACCCGTCGCCAATGCCAAACCGAAGCCTGAGAACCCGTTCTTCCCTCTCCGTCAGAGTCATTAACACATCGTCCATCTGTTCTTTCAACATGCTATAGGCCGTGGCGTTAGCGGGAGAAATCGCGGATTTATCTTCAATGAAGTCACCGAAGGTAGTATCTCCTTCTTCACCAATCGGAGTCTGAAGGCTGATGGGTTCCTGCGCAATCTTCAAGATACCTTTTACTTTCTCGACAGGCATCTTCATGACTTGAGCAACTTCCTCAGGGGTGGGTTCGCGACCCGTCTCCTGCACCAAGTGGCGTGAGGCCCGGAAAAACTTATTGATCGTTTCGATCATATGAACCGGAATTCGGATCGTACGAGCTTGATCCGCGATGGACCGAGTGATAGCCTGACGGATCCACCAGGTTGCGTAGGTCGAGAATTTATAACCCCGTTTGTATTCAAAT
>JAMWDC010000233.1 GCA_023819025.1 Candidatus Omnitrophota bacterium
TCATCAGATCCGCTTCTTCGGCTTCCAGGACTTTGAAATCCGGATCCACGCACGCCTCAATGGGATGCTCCCTGAGAACCCGCGAGGCAAAGGCATGAATCGTAGAAATATAAGCGAGCTCGAGATCCCTCCTTGCAGCCTCAAGTCCGAGTTCCTTAAAGCGGTCCCGGATCCGGGATTTCATCTCGGTGGCCGCTTTTTCTGTAAAAGTCAACGCAAGGATTTCCGTCACAAGCGCCTGACCGTTTGTCACCAAATTGATGAAACGCTCAACGAGCACGCGTGTTTTGCCCGTACCCGCACCCGCGGAAACGAGGATATTTTTCCCGAAGGCCTCGGTAATCAATTTTTGTGCTTTGCTTAATTCCATTTTTTGCTTCTGTTTGATGCAGGCCTTGTGCCTGTCCCTTAAATTTTATGTGGGGCAACCGCGTGGGATGTCCCTAGCTTTTTATACGTGCGTTTCCTCCGCCGCCAACCGCTTGTCTTCCTCGCGAATCTCTTCGTAAATCTCGGGGAGCCGCCATTTTTCGATTCGGCAGACCGGAGAAAAAGGGCAAAAACTCAAACACAACCGGGGGCGGACCGGAATCTCCGAACGCTTCATATCGCGCATGAACCGCCGTACGTAATCAAAACTCCGTTCGATGATCCCGGCGAATTCTTCATCGGAAAATTTGAGTTTCTGCGAGGCTATATCCGCAAAAGGCGCGGCGTTTTTTTCGTGATAGAACCCTTTTCGATCCAGACTCCTCAGCACATAAAATTCACCCCCAATGGGCGTCAGCTTCAAGAATCTTTCCATAGCGGCCAAATAAATCGGAAGTTGCAGTGCTACTCCGAATTCAAGATCGTCCTTCTTAAACTCGGCGGACCTTTTGTAATCGACGACCAAGCCCAAGCGGCCGTCAGGGTCAACGTCGATCCGGTCGATCTTTCCGCAAAGGGAAATTTTCTCTGCCTCCCCGTCGATTTCAAACACCGGTGCGGCGTCTTTGGCATCAGTGCCGAAATTAAATTCAAAATACCGCGGCTGGAGGGGCGAATGGCTGAGCCGGTCGAGTTCAAATTCGATAAAACGCAGAAGCGTCTCCCGCAGATATTCACAATCCAGTTCCCATTGATACTGTTTTTCGCGAATAAGGGGATGGCGGGAAAGGGCCGTCTCGAACTCCCGGAGGATGAACGCCTTCGCCTCGGCAACACCGTCTTCGAGCCGTGCACGGAAAAAATTTTCCAGGACCTGATGAAGAATCGTCCCCTGCCGTTTGATATTGAGATCGTCTTCCGGATCGTAAAGTTTCAGTACCCGGTTGGCAAAATAGCGGTAGGGACAGCGGCCGTACTCTTCAAGACGGGTCGCACTCATGAGCCGGGTCCGAAAATAATCCCCCTCGTGGATCGAGGGATCTGTAAGTTCCGCCTTAATCTTACAGACGGCCTTTCGAATCCTTCCGCAACTCGCAGGATTCTCCAAGAGCCGGTTGGTTACATAAAGTAGTAGTTTTTCGTCCGGCACTTCCGAATCCCATAATCGGCCGATCACGGATGTCTCGAGTTCGCGCAGGCTGACGGCCTCCTCAAAATCCGGATAAGGATGCGCCAAATCTTGACGCTTTTGTTCGAGGGTGTCCTGAAACAGTGACTTCACCTCGTCGAGATAAAAGGATGCCAGAGATTCCTTGCCTTCCTGATCCAGGCGCGGGTAGGTCAAAATCAGCCGTTCCTGGGCCCGCGTCACGGCCAGATAAAAAAGATAACGCTCCAACCCCTGACGCGGCAGTCTTTCCTGAAGCCGGACCTCCAGATGCGTATTGATGAGCCGGCGTTCCCAATCCGAGAGAAGCGGGTCTTCTTTGATCTGGACCGGAAAAGTTTTTTCAAGAAGCCCGGCCACAAAAACCACGCGGTATTCCTTTTGCCGGGCAAGCGACACATCATAAATCTGTACCCGGTTTTTATCCCGGTGATGAAGTGAGTAAAGATCCAGTTCCACCAGACGGAAAAATTGATCCGTGAATTCTTCGAAATCCGCCCGGTCCCGGCCCTGCGATACGAGACGCATCCGGATTTCTTCTAGAAGTGCTTCGAGACGCCTGGCGCTCGCGGCATTCCGGAGCACGGGGTCTCTATAGACATCGCTGACTTCAATCATCCCAAAAGTCCGGCGAACGGCATCCAGGAGCTGGTGTTTAAACGCGGAAAATCGGCGCGCGTTTCTGAGCTCGTCCTCCAGTCCCGCGACGACGCCAAGTACTTGAGCCTTCTGGCGGTTGAAATCGTCGAGCCTTTTGTCCCGGATCTCATCCGGCCAGTCCTTGAGCCAATCTTCGCGGCCGGCGGGCATGGGCCGGCGGAAGATGCGATTTTCGAATTCGCTCACCCACTCATAATTTTTTTCCGTCTCACCCACCCGCCGCACATAGGAAGATTTCAAAAAATTGATCAGGTCATTTCGATTCCAACCCCCACGGTAAATTTTCAGAAGCAGGACCACGGTATGAATCATCGGAGAAAGTTTGAGACGTTCACGTTCGTGGATCTCGACCGGGATCCCGTAACGACCGAAGATCGAACGAATCGCGGATTCATAACGGCCGATGAAACGCAGCAGAATCGCAAAATCACTGTACCGGTATCCACCTGCCCGATGGAGACACTCGATCTGGCGCGCGATCATTTCGACTTCGCCCTGAATCCCAACCGCCTCAAAGACACTGATCGTATCTTTTGCCGGCGGTATTTTTTTGGGTTTGGATCCCGAAAATAGATTCCGCTCGAGAAAAACTAAGGCAGGTTTTTTTGTCCGGTAGGAGACGGAAGTTGACTCACTCCCGCGAGGCCGGGAGGGGCTCACCCTGGCCCTGAACGCAGGGGCGGGCCCCATCACTTCGATTTCAAACCCCATTTCCGTGAGGATCTTTTCGGTGGAACCCACGATATCAAAAAGTTTTTCCCTGTGGGGCGCGGGATCCTTGGTCAGGGTGATCGTAATATCGTCCGCAATTTCGGCCAGCTCCCTAAGATATTCCCGCTGTAAGCCGGAAAAATCAAAAAAACCGTCCAGCCAAAGTTTTTTTACCCTGCCTTTGCGCACAAAGGCGGGGTGGATATCTCCCTTGCCTTTTTTTTCACGAAAAATCTTGAGGTCATCCTGCGGATCCCGGAGTCCCGCATCTGCAAGGTGTTTCTCATAAGTCTCATAAATTTCAGCCAAGGCCTCGTATTTGGGGGCGAGCTCCGGCTCGTATCGTTTCAGTTCGTTCATCCTTTCCCGAAACATCGGTGCCGAGATAAGGGAATCTTTGAGTTCCGTGATAAATTGGACTACGAGTTCAAGGAATCCCGCGCTTTGCTGAACCTCAGCGAAATAATCCCAACAGTTCTTGGTGAGAATGTCACGTACGAGGGCGTAACGCGCGGGATTGGAGATAACAGATTCCTCCTCAACCCCGAAAAGTCTCGGGATCAAATGCGTTAAGGTGGTGACCCTTTCATGGAAGAATCCCTTTAACCCCCGGGCGAGCAAGAGGGTGATCATGCGGTCGGTGTGCTCGATGGAAGGGAGGATTAAATAGAGATCCTCGGCCAAAGGATCGGGCGCTCGGCTGAGCGCCTGCTGGAATTCGTCGAGGATCCGGTGAGTTTTGCCCGAACCAGCCGGGCCGATCAGAAGTTTTCTACTCATGATTAATCGCTGGCCTGCATTCGCACTGTCATGATCATAATCCGCGTAAGGTCCAGCATAAAACTCTATTCATGGTAAACAGCAAAGCAGTGCTCCGTCTCC
>JAMWDC010000234.1:0-510 GCA_023819025.1 Candidatus Omnitrophota bacterium
ATGGGGGCCCCCGATGGAAAAATCAAAATGCGTTTTCCATCCGCGCCCTATCCCGCAGCGAACGTTTTCAAATAATTCTGTTTTTCTTGTCTTCTAAGAAGAACCCGGAACGTTCCGATGACAGCAAGCACTACAGGCATGAACAAGGTTGCAAAAAGACGCCAGACCATTTTTTGGGCTGTTGAAATATACCCGAGGGAACGATTGACCGGCTGTTTGGAACGAATCCCCACGAGCTCATCCCCCAGGGTCAGGACGTCGATCGAGTTGAGAAAGAAATTGAGATGCCCGCCGCTTTGCACCAGCCTTTTTTGAAACAGGGTCACCGCGCCCGTTAGGATCATTTTCCCGGGGGCGGGGGTAATCGGCGGTAACGAGACTGCTTCCTGGGGACGCGGGGACTCGGATTTTTTCTCCTCGCCGCCTTCAAGCTTGGATTCGGGACTGGGTTTGGGCTTTTTCCACGCCGGAATTTCTTTGCCTTCATAGGCATCCGAAAATTGTCCCTGA
>JAMWDC010000234.1:520-3751 GCA_023819025.1 Candidatus Omnitrophota bacterium
CATAACGGCTAAAGGAAACGGTCCTTTTCGGCTCGAACTTGTTTTCTCCAGTGCTTGCGGGGTAAGCGACCAGGGAATAAACGGAACGGTCCAAGATTGACGGCTCGATTCAAACAAGGTTTCGACCTTAAGATTTTGCTCCTTGATTTTCTGATCGTTGATTTTAATCGCAGTACCCCAAAGATAGAAAAGCGAGGAAAGCCGAGAAGTGATGGAAATACCGGGGTTCATTTCAGACGGCGTAACAATCATTTGGGTCGGCAGTTTCACCGGCACAGACATCGCAAAGGGACCGAGCATGGCCCCGCTGCTGATCGTCACAGGTTCACTCTGCCGGTCCGCCAAAATATCCTCATCCACCTCAAAACCCCACGCGGAAAGAAGAGAATTTATCTCGGGTTTTTTCTCTACCGGAAAAATTTCCAACCGACCCCCTACGGGACGGTAGTCATACTCATAATTTTGCACGGCCAAAAACAGGGAACCGCCGCCACGAAGAAACCGATTGATCTCAAATTTTTGACGCTCTGTGAATTGGCGGGGTTCTAGGATCACGAGCGTTTTGACCTTTCCCGGGATCGGCTCTTCCTCGCTTAAGCTGATCCGGGAGACATCGTATCCCTCATAGGTCATGGCCATGGAAAGAATCTCATAATCGTCTTCCCGGTATTGTCCTGGCAGCCTGGCCCCCAGTTGGGAAAAAAGGGCCTGAAGCTGGGGATCCATGGCCCGATCCTCATAAGGAGCGACCATGGCCACCTTGGGGATCTCGGGAAGCATCATTCGGTAAATTTTGGATATCAGCAGATATTCCAACTCAGGTAAATTGGCGGGCATCAGCCGCGGAATCATCTCCTCAGGCTTTTCCTTGTAAACAAGGCTAATGGCTGAATACACCAAGTTGACCCCTACCTCATCCGCCTCGATGGATTGTACCTGAAAGGGCTCGATCCCTTTCCTCGAAAGCTGCCCCTCCAGCGATTCTTCGGAACCCCGTTTCCGGTCTTCCATGACATTAGCGGCTTCCATATGAAAAATCTTATACTGAAATTTGCCGTTTGAGACCATACGAAATTCATTGAGTTTATCCACGACATCCCGTTCCAATGTCTTCATGCCGGTGGGCATTTTTTCGCTCGGGGAAATGTACAACTTTGCCGTTACCGGTGCCTTCAGGCCTTGAAGAATCTTTTGGGTGGCTCCGGACATGGTATAGACCTTCCCCTCCGTAAGATCAAACCGACCGATCGGGAGGCTGGAGATAAACCAGTTTCCCATCAAAAAAATCCCGGCCGAGATGACGACCGCACTCGTAAAAATGGTCTTGGCCTTCGGACGCATCCGCCCTTCGAGCCAAAATCCATTCAAGACGAGAAAAATCGCCGCCCCGGCAACAAAATAGAGAACATCACGGTTATCGATCACCCCTTTGGCGAATGACTGAAAGTGCGGGGCGGAACCGATAAATTCCTGGAGGAAGGTACCTAACCCCGGTATCCATCCGTCGATCGTGACGGCTAGAAATTCGGTCCCGATCAGATAAAGGCCAAAGCAAATGATCATGGCCAAGATAAAGGCCACGATCTGATCCCGGCATAGCCCCGAGATGAAAATCCCGATCCCGAGAAAAAACGCCCCGATTAAGGCCGATCCGACATAGGCCGCGAAGATGGCGCCGGTGTCGGGACGTCCCAGCACGTGGAGCATCAATACGATCGGAAATGTCGCACAAAGAGCTGACAAATAAAACACGAAACTCGCCAGAAACTTTCCGAGCACGAGTTCTTCGGTGCGCATCGGAAAAGTCAGGAGAAGCTCCAAGGTATACCCACGCCTTTCTTCGGCCCAGAGGCGCATGGTCACGGCGGGCAGAAAAACCGATAAGACAAACGGCAGCGTAAAAAAGAAAGCGCGCATGTCTGCGTCACCGATCAGAAAGAAATTGGTCATAAAAAGACCGCCGTTTAAGAGGACAAACACGATCATGAAGATATACGCAATGGCGGCGTTGAAATAGGCGGCGATTTCGCGCCAAAAGATGGTTCCGATATGAGCCAAACTTCTCTTTAGATCTGCAATCATGGTTTCACGGATTGAGTTTTTGGAGTTAGCAGGGCGATAAAAATATTTTCAAGACTCAAGGATTCTCGGGTATCCCCCTGGTCCCGAACTCTTTTCTCAAGATCCTTCTGAGTTCCTTCTGCTACAATCTTGCCTTCATGAATAATCACAATGCGGTCGGCCATCACCTCGACCTCCTGGAGGATATGGGTGGAGAAAATAATGGTCTTCTCCCTAGCCAAGCTTCGGATGAGGTCGCGGATGCCGATCACCTGCAAGGGATCAAGGCCGGAAGTGGGCTCGTCTAAAATCAGGACTTGGGGATCATGGATCAAGGCTTGGGCCAAGCCCACACGCTGGCGGTACCCTTTGGAAATCTCAGAAAGAGTATGTTTCCAAATCGATTTTAAGCCACAAGCCGTCGTGACCCAATCCAGACGGGATTTCAAAGTCGGACCGTTGACCCCACGGGCCTCACCCACAAAGGAAAGATACTCCGCGACCTGCATTTCCGGATAAAGGGGGGCTATCTCAGGAAGGTAACCGGTTCGTTGACGCACTTCGTTGGGTTTCTCCAAAATATCAAAACCTTCGACCGTTGCGGTCCCGGAGGTCGGATAAAGATAAGTGGTCAAAATCCTCATCACCGTAGTTTTGCCGGCGCCATTGGGCCCCACAAGTCCCAGAATCTCCCCTTTTTTTGCCTGAAAGGAGATGCCCGATAGGGCCACAAAGTTTCCATAATGCATGGTGAGTGACCGGACATCAATCATCGGAGTAAGTCTCCATGGTGTTTAATCTTTCCGGAAATTGGTAAAATATTTTATCATCACGGTCAAGGCTTTTTCTCTTGGCAGGAAACATCTTGACGTGCTGCAAACAGGTTTTTTCTCTTGGCAGGATTCTTTCTTTTGCTCAAACCCGACAGGATGTTTTCTCCTTCTTTTTCAAGAAATAAAGTCCTGCGTAAACCTTGGGATCCACCACCATCCCTCTGCATTCCATTTTTTGAAGCCAGCGGTCGACGCCCTTTAAAGGCACTTCATGAATTTTGATGTCTTCGGTCTTATCCCCCCCGCCCCGGGATTTCTTTTCCACCCCCTTTGCTTGAAAAAAGGATAGCATGGAGGTTGTGGTTGCGGGTGCGGAAGGACCTTGCATGACAAGAGT
>JAMWDC010000235.1 GCA_023819025.1 Candidatus Omnitrophota bacterium
TATTTCAGATAGTTCCTGCTGACGATTTTCGGCGGTCTTCATCCCTTGCATGAGTTGAAGATAATCCACCACCACAAGTTCGATGTGGTGCTGCATTTTCAACCGCCGCGCCTTGGCCCTTATTTCCAAAACGCTTTGAGCGGGGGTATCGTCGATGAAAATCGGGGCTTCCGATAACTTCCCCGCCGCACTGGTAAGCCGCGGCCAATCCTGATGAGAAAGATAACCGGTTCTGACTTTTTGAGCGTCCACACGGGCATGGGAACAAAGCATTCTCTGGACCAGCTGTTCCTTGCTCATCTCCAAGGAAAAGAAACCGATGGGTTTTTTTAAAACAACCCCAATGTGTTCACATAAACAGGATACGAACGCCGATTTCCCCATGGAGGGCCGGCCGGCCACAATAATAAAATCCGAAGGCTGTAAACCGGCAGTCCGGGTATCCAGATCATGAAAACCCGTTGCCAGACCCGTCACATGCTCTTTCCGCTGGTAAAGTTTATCGATCGTCTCCATGCTGTCGTGAATGATTTCATTCAAGGAATACACGCGCCCTTCGACCTGATATTGACTCAGATCAAAAATCATCTGCTCCGCCCGGTCAAGCAAATGAGAAACTTCCTCTGTCGGATCATAACCTTGCTGGACAATCTGAGTGGCGGATTGAATCAGCCCCCGCAATATCGCCTTTTCCCGCACAATACGCGCATAGTGTTCCAGATGCGCCGCCGTCGGGACACAGGTCGACAAATGGGCTAAATAACTTGCACCTCCCACTGCCTCCAACTGATGGGTGCTTCGAAGCTCTTCAGTCACGGTTACCAAATCCACCGGTTTATTTTTCTCAAAAAGGTTTTCCATGGCCGAAAAGATTTTCCGATGACTTTCTTCGTAGAAAAGGGCGGGGCGGACCAGTTCGATGGCCTTGACGAGGGCTTCTTCTTCCAGGAGCATAGCGCCCAAAACGCTCATTTCAGCTTCCCGGCTTTGGGGAGGGACCTTCTCAAGGAGATTAACACTTGATTCGATATTAGCCACCGGCATTCCTTAATCGGTAAAGGTTCAGGATTTGCGAATGACCTCAACTGTGACCGATACTTTCACTTGAGGATACAGCTCCACCGTCACGACGTGAGAGCCAAGTGTCCGAATGGGTTCTTCCAAGCGAATGTGTTTCTTATCGATTTTATAACCCTTCTCCAATAAGGCCTGCCGAATATCCTCCGAGGTGACGGACCCATAAAGTTTATCGCTTTCTCCCGCATTGGCTTCGAGGATGAGTTTCAGATTTTTTAATTCTTCAGCCTTGGTCTGGGCCCAACTTTTCTCCTTTGCACGTTTCTTAAGAAGTCGTTCTTTGTGCTCTTCGACAAACTTTGCATTGGCTCGAGTCGAACGTAAAGCGAGGGCGCGTGGGAGCAGATAATTCCTCGCAAAGCCATCGCTCACTCGGACAATGTCACCTTTGAGACCAACCTTATCGACATCTTTCAAGAGGATCAATTCCATCAGCGTCACCTCTTATGACTCAATCCATCATAAGTAAAACGGAAAATCCGCCGTGTTGAAACCAACAACCCCAATCCACTTGGTCGTTACTCGGCTTGAAACGGAAGAAGACCGGCATAACGGGCTTTGCGGATTGCTCGCGCCAACATCCTTTGCTGTTTTGCCGTCAGTCCCGTAATCCGACGCGGGGTGATCTTACCTTTTTCCGTGAGGAATTTTGCCAAACGTTCCGTATCCTTGTAGTCCACCGCGGACGTCCGTTCCGGGAAGATGGCGTAAAAACGGTTTGCCTTTTTCCGGAGAAAACGTCCCCCCGGACCTTGGCCCTTTTTATCACCATCCTGCACCCGCTGTCTACGGGGTTCTGTTCTTCGCTGCATGAATCTCATGGGTTAATTTTTCTTAAGAACACTAAAATGGAATTTCATCGTCAGGCTTGAGTTCCGAATCGGAAATCTCGATGGATTTCTGGGGGCTTACGGCCCCTTGGGGTTCTTCAACGATCGAGTTATTTGCATCCATCGCCGGTTCCGATCCGGCCATTGACGGAGTCATGCGAGAAAGGAATTGAACATTCTGAGCCACCACTTCGATGGTCGATCTTTTCGTTCCATCCGGTGCATCCCAAGTCCGGCTCTGTAATCGGCCCTCCACAAAAACCGAACTGCCTTTTTTGAGATATTCATTACATACCTCAGCCCGGCGGGCCCATACCACAACCCGGATGAAACTTACCTCTTCCTTTTTTTCTCCAGTCTGGGAATTATACGTCCGATTCACAGCAACGGTAAATGTCGTCACAGCCTGTCCAGAAGGGATATAACGGAGTTCGGGATCCCGTGTTAAATTACCGATCAACATCACTTTATTGAGACTCGCAGGCACAATCGGCTCCTTGAATTTGATATCAATGTGAAGATGTTTTCGTGCGGCTCGCTGGCGTTACCGCAGGCCGGTCCTTTGGTTCGAGTGCTTTTTCGAAAGTCTTTTCAGGAGGTTTCTCCGGCGCCTTCGCAGGCGCTTTCGCGGCACTCGGCTGTTTCACTGTAATCATATATTTCATTAAACCTTCTTGGAGTTCCAATCCCATACGCAACTCGTTCACCTTCAAAGGATCCAACTCAAAATCGAGGATCAAGAAATAACCTTCCTTAAACTTGTTAACGGTATATCCCAACGGCTTCCGACCCCATTCCATCCGCTGAAGGATGGCCCCTTTGACTTTTTTAATCAAATCCTCCAGTTGCCGTTCTTGCTGTTTAAAGGCTTCAGGTGTCACCTCCGGAGGAAATATAAAAATCCCTTCATATACTTTCATTCAGGCACCCATGGCTCATCCCTATAACTTTATACTCTTGCCCCTTCGGCTTTATATTGGGGAATGATTCTTACCCAGCTTCTTGTTCCAGTTCCAGCACGTCGAAACTAAAATATACCATCCTGAGGAATGCTAATTCTATATGTTAAAAGCGGTTAAATCTAACATAAAAAAAGGCAACGCGCAAGACTAGATCCGCAAACCAACCACCCACCTTTGCCTGTTAGGTAAAATTGCTAACAAATGATCGAAAATAAGAGTCATTGACGGTATTTTGCCAATCACAACCTTTTTGGACAATCCTCCCGAAACCCGTTAGACACGCTTGCAGGTGGAATTTACCACGTCCATTGCGGCAGTTATGGACCGAGTCACCCAAAGCCGGCAGGCTTCCATGCCCTGATCCAAAACTTTGGGAAGCATCTGGAGTTCGGCAGGATCCAAGCATCCTAATACATAATCGGTCATCGATAAATCGTGGGGTTTACCCTCTCCACCTTGCCCGTTTGGTTGGCCAATCCCGATACGAAGTCTGGGATAATCTTGGGTTTCTAGAACCTCCTGAATGGACCTCAAGCCTTTATGCCCGCCATCACTTCCTTTGGGGCGTAATCGTAACCGGCCAAAAGGCAATGCGGCATCATCCATGACAACGAGTAAGTTTTCCGTCGGATTGACCTTAAAATGGCGGATAAGCAACTTAACCGCCTGACCCGAGAGGTTCATCCACGTTTCGGGATAAGCAAGCAGGACGGGGTGTTCCTCCCACTCTAAGGATACTACTGATGCTTGAAGGCGTCTTTTTTTTGAGAAACGCAGAGCAAACGATTCTGCGATATGTTTCACCAACACTCGACCGATATTATGCCGCGTCTTGGTGTACTCATTGCCAGGATTACCCAAACCGATAATCACTTTC
>JAMWDC010000236.1 GCA_023819025.1 Candidatus Omnitrophota bacterium
GCAAAATGCAAACCTGTAGTCGGCTGATCCAAGAGATAGAGCGTCCGACCGGTGGCCTTTTTACTGAGTTCACTTGCCAATTTGATCCGTTGAGCCTCGCCGCCGGAAAGTGTCGTCGAGGGTTGTCCGAGCTTCAAATAGCCGAGACCGATCGTCTTTAATAAAACGAGACGCTCCCCGACGGCCGGCAGGTTTGAAAAAAATTCAAGGGCTTCGTTCACGGAAAGTTCCAAAACATCCGCAATATTTTTCCCTTGATAACGAATTTCCAGGGTTTGCTCATTATAGCGGCGTCCCCGGCAGAGGTCACAAAGGACATAAATATCCGGAAGAAAACTCATCTCCAACCTCTCGTAACCTTCGCCCCGGCAGTTTTCACACCGTCCCCCCTTGAGATTAAAACTAAAACGCGACGGCAGGTAACGGCGGACCCGCGCCTCCGGCAACTGGCTGTAAAGTTTCCGAATGAACCCGAACAAATCCGTGTAGGTCGCAGGATTCGAGCGGGGCGTCCTTCCGATAGGAGACTGATCAATTTCAATCACCTTATCCACCTTCTCGGCGCCGATCAACGAGCGGAAGGCACCGACGCGATAACCCGTTTTCCAAATCCGGTTGTGTAACTCTTTGTAAAGGATATCGTGAACAAGTGTACTCTTACCCGACCCGGAAACACCCGTAACGCAGACAAAGAGTCCAAGCGGTATTTTGACGTCGATATTTTTCAGATTATGTTCCCGGCAACCCCGGATTTCAAGAACCGGGACCTTGCGATAGTCCAAACGTTCGTCTGGGACAGGAATTTGGAGTTCCCGGTAAAGATACTTGAAAGTCAACGAATGTCTGGCGCGGCCAAGTTCAGTGACCGGACCCTGGGCCACCAATTCCCCGCCTTCACTTCCGGCACCCGGCCCCAGATCAATCAGATGATCCGCCCGGCGCATGGTTTCCTCATCGTGCTCAACGACAAGGACTGTATTCTTCAGGTCGCGCAGTTTCTCCAAACTATCCAAAAGCTTGCCGTTATCCCGCGGATGCAGCCCAATACTGGGCTCGTCAAGAACATAAAGGACACCCGTTAAACCCACACCGATCTGTGCGGCAAGCCGGATCCGCTGAAGTTCGCCGCCCGCAAGCGTCGCGACGGAACGGTCCAAGGTAATATAACCCAGCCCGACGTTTAAAAGAAAGGCGAGCCGGGCCTGAATCTCTTTGAGAATGGGGGCCGTGATTTTTTGAACGGCTTCAGGAAAACGAAGATCTTGAAAAAAAGCAACGGCGTCTTGGACCGACTGTTGAGTCATTTCGATAATATTCTTTTTCGCAATCTTGACGCCGAGGCTTTCCCTGCGCAAACGAGTACCACCGCATTCTGGACACGGTTCTTCCCGCAAAAACTTTCGAACCTTCCTGCGGATTTCCTCGGATCCAGTTTCATGGAACAGACGTTCCAGTTCCTCAATGAGCCCCGATAGATCATCGTCCCCCCAAAAGAAGGCTTCGCGCGCAGCCTCCGGCCAATCTCCATATGGAAGTTTCCATTCAAAATGATATTTTTTGGTAAGATCATAAAGTAAATCTTCGACGAAATATTTATTAAAAGAAAAAAAGAGTTCGTCGTTCAGTGCCCCGCCAAGGAGCGGCTTGGTCTCGTCACGAATCACCCCCCTGGCCACAATCTGAGAAAGCTTCCCCAAGCCTTTGCAACGGGGGCATGCCCCATAAGGACTGTTAAAAGAAAACATATTGGGCGCCAGATCCGGCAGGCTGATTTGACATTCGGGACAGCTTCTGATCGTGGAAAAAAAATGAGCGGTTTGACGTACGAATTTTTTTTGCGGAGGTTTTCCGGCAATCGGCTTCTTCCCTTTTTGTACGTCCAGGACCATCCCATGCCCGTGCCCGAGTTCCAGTGAATCCTGTACGGATTTTTCAAGCCGTTCCTGCTTCTGGACATCGACAAGAAGGTGATCGACCAGAATCTCGATGTCATGGCGCTGGGTTTTCCGCAGCTTGAGGTCCGGAGAAAGTTCACGGATCATCCCGTCAATCCGGGCTCGTGCATATCCGCGTTTAAGGACATCCTGAAACAGTTTTTGATATTCTCCCTTGCGGCCGCGGACCATGGGCGCATAGATTTGAACTTCCTGGCCTGCAAAATTCGTCAGAATTTCCTTGATAATCTGAGCGCGTGTTTGACTTGTAAGCTCGCGGCCGCACTGAGGACAGCAAGCAATCCCCACTTTGGCATACATCAATCGCAGGTAGTCGAAAATTTCCGTGACCGTTGCCACGGTCGATCGGGGATTGTGGGTGACTGACCGTTGTTCGATGGCGATCGTCGGGGAGAGGCCGGAAATTTGGTCGACCTCGGGTTTTTTCATTTTATCCAAAAACTGCCGTGCGTAGGAGGAAAAACTTTCGAGATACCGTCTCTGACCTTCCGCATAAATCGTATCGAAGGCAAGGGACGATTTCCCGGATCCGGAAAGGCCTGTTATAACCACAAGTTTATTCCGGGGGATTTTGAGGTGGAGATTTTTCAGGTTGTGCTCCCGTGCACCCCGTATATCGATAAAGGACTGATTCATTTTCTTCAACCTTCCGCTCACTTGGGTCTAAAAAACGCGGCAACCGGCTTTCGGATGTTTCGGAATGTTATCCCATAACGACCAATCGTTGGGTAGTCTTTTCGGCAAAAAACCGAGCGGCTGCAGGCAAGGAATTTCCGCCTCGGTCTTTTTGAGGGGCTAGGTCCCAATCCGTACCGTAGAAATGATTCGACGAATCACCGCAATGGCTGAATAGAGCGCTAAGGCGCTTGTTTTCGGATTCCCGGGGGCTGGCACATTTTGGGTGGTGATCCGGATTCTGCCGCTTTTGCCTTCGATAAGGATTTCATGCTGGTTCGTTTTATAAGAACGCGACGTCCATATTTCGACTTGAGTTTTTTGGGACCCGATCCCCGCAAGACTCAAGGTCGCCGCCACATTGACATTTTGCGGAAAGCCCCGGACGGCTTCATCGGCCGATCCCCGGAAAACGCAATAGGCCTTTGTCCCGCGCAGTTCAGGAAATTTTCTTTTCCAAAAATAAGGGGCCTCTTTTAAACCGGCCGGAGGTTTCTTCGTGATAATTTTAACCCGGGAAATGCCTGCTTCCTTGGCTGCCACCAAGCCGTCGATCCCCGCGATTGCACCGGAAGGGATCCATAGCCGTCCGTGACTTCTCCGGAGGGCATTCTTCCAACCTTTGCTTTCCAGAAGACCTCCCACGCTTAGGATAAGAACTTGCTTGTGCTGCTGCAGGGCCTCTTTGGCCACCTGCGCGGAAATCGATGCCGTGGCCGCTTCGATCACCAAATCAGACCCCTGAATCAGCTTGGAGACAGAAACATTGGGGATCATTTGTCCCAGGGCATGCCAGAGTTTTGTCACTTTTTCGGAATGATTCTCGGCAATAAAGGACAACGTTGCGGCATCGCTAAAGTGACGGACCACAAAATTCGCCAGCGCTGATCCAATGGTCCCGCAGCCAATAATACCTACTTTTATTTTGCGCATGACGGAAATCCTTACTCAAACCATCCTCGAGCACCTAACAAATCCGTACCTCTGTACCCGCCATCCACCGAAAGGGCTCCGCGAAAGTTCTCTGTCCCTTACAATCATTCAGAATGTTGTCTGGAATTCTAAGGAATAATCTGATTTTTGGAATCAACGTGAACGATCTTGGGTTGGT
>JAMWDC010000237.1 GCA_023819025.1 Candidatus Omnitrophota bacterium
GTTCTTTCGAGTTCCTTATCATAAATGCTGTGATAAAACGCAATGCCGCCCATTTTGGGCATGTTCATATCCAGGACAATTAAATGGGGTTCACTCCTTGCTATTTGACGCAGTCCGTCTTCGCCGTTTGTGGCCGTCATAACCTCGTAACCTTCGTCAAGGAGGACGCTTTTCATGATTTCAAGGATATCTTCCTCATCATCGATCAGCAGAACTCTTTTTTTTTCTTTGGGCTCAGCGCATACCATATCAATTATCCATGAAAACTGAATTGCCTACGCAAGAATATGCTATATTTCGGCCAAAAGTCAGAAAATATTAGAGCTTCGAAATTACCGCACACCTCATCCCCGCAAACTTCAACCAAACGTAAAAAAGCCCCACGGGCCATTAATGATAGCATGACCGAAAACGAAACGCATGCCCCTTTTGAACATGAACCTTTTTTATATGCAACCGCATATCCTTTCTGAACCAGACCTCGGCAGAGAGGCATTTTTTCGCTTTCCGGCGCCTGGAGAAGAGGCTATATTAAAGCCGAACGCTAAAATCTGAAAATTTTTCCAGTTTTTGGGAAAACCCTGATGAAAAAATTTCTCATTACGGGCAGTAATGGATTCTTAGCGCAAAAGCTCGCGGCGCACTTGAGAGGACGCAAGGATATCCAAGTTCTAATGTGCTCAAGGGGCGCGAACCGTTATCCGCTCTATGAAGGCCATCGGTACGCGTCCCTCGACATCTGTGATCGAACCCAAACCAAAGCCCTCGCCAGCGAGTATCGTCCGGATGTGATCATCAACACAGCTGCCATCAGTCATCCGGATCTCTGTGAAATAAACAAGGAAGAATGCTGGAAGGTCAATGTCGAGGGAGTCACAAACTTAATTCATGCCTGTCTTCTCAATCAGACCCATCTGATCCATCTCTCTTCAGATTTTGTCTTCGATGGCGATGCCGGACCTTACGCAGAAGAGGATCTCCCCCATCCGGTAAACATCTATGGAAAATCAAAACACGCATCCGAAGAACTGCTGAAGATGAGCCCCATCCCCTGGACCATTCTCCGGAATTGCTTAAGCTATGGCATCCTTCAAAATATGCCCCGTCCCAATCTGGTCATCAGGCTGGTTGAAGAATTAAAAAGGGGAAAAACCGTACCGGTCACCTACGATCAATTTCGGACGCCGACCCTGATTGAAGATCTTGCCGAGGCCTGCATTGACGTCGCTATCCGCCAAGTCACGGGACTTTACCATATTGCGGGAGGCGAACTGGTCAGCGTTTTGGATTTTGCCCGAAAAATCGCGGAGGTTTTTGATTTGGATCCGTCCTGGATCCGCCCCATCACAACGGCGGCTTTAAAAAAACCAGCCCAACGCCCGCTGCGGGGCGGCCTGAAAATCGAAAAGGCCCAAGAAGAATTAGGTTATTGTCCACACTTTCTGGACCAGGGATTGAAATTCGTAAGAAAACAGTATGAAGAAATGAATGCGACTTACCGAAAATAGGTCTTGCGGTAAAACCGTAATTCCTCAAGGGACTCCCGAATATCATCCAATGCCCGATGGGCGTCTTTTTTCTTGGGCAATTCCTTATTTTTGGGATACCAGCGTTCGGCAAGAATCTTGAGCGTGGTCACATCGACCAGACGATAATGAATAAATTCATTTAATTTTGGCATGTACTTGATAAGAAAACGCCGGTCGTGATAAACGGCATTCCCGCAAAGAGGGTTCTTGCGCGGCAGACAATACTCTTTGACGAAATCCAAGGTCAATCTTTCGGCCTTCTTTTCAGTAATCCTGGACCTTTTGACCAGATCGAGCAAACCTGATTCCAAATGATGCTTTTGATTCCATTCGTCCATCGCCTTAAGGACTTTTGAAGGTTGATAAATCACCAGGTTCGGCCCCTCAGCCAAGATGTTGAGATTGCCGTCGGTAATCAGGGTGGCGATTTCGATGATCCTGTCTTTCTCCGGATCCAAACCTGTCATTTCCATATCCAGCCAGATAAGGTTCTGTTTGTTTTTCAAAACTGTCATTCCAATCCCTTTCCCTTTAAAGATGCAGTCGCTGCACAATTACGACGGCGCATGCCCGATCTTGGACTTGTTTTGAGTCCACCAATCCAAATACGAGGAGTATGCGGTAAAAGGCTTATTCAGACCCGCAACCTGATCCACCAGCTTGCATGCCGTATAAAGGGCTTTCAGACTCGAATCGTTACGAATAACGTCGGCTAAAAAACTCAGTTTTTGATAGGAGGTATACATCGGATGATTATAAAGTTCCCAAAGAAGTGAGGGACGATAAAGCGGAATCGCCTGCTGATAGATTTTTTTAAAGTCCTCATACGGAAGTTCGGCCAGTGACTTGCCGGACCAAGGATCCGGGAGCTTCACTTTGGCGTTCTCCGCTCTCGAAACATCGGAAAAGATTTGAGAGATAGCGGTTTTTGCGATCGCTTGATAGGAACTGCCTCTCGTGTGGGATGTCTCCAGGATTTTGTCAAAGGCAATCCGGTCATCGTTCTTAGCTTGATGGATCAGCAAAACAAACGATGAGACGGAATTCAAATTTTCTAATGCCTGCGCGGATTCCCTTTTGGTCTGATCAATCAGCCGGCTCATGTCAGTAAAAAAAGAATCGACGGATGCTTGCAACTTTTGTGGTACATGTTTGGGCGCCTCGCTGTCGACATAATCTCTCGCCCTTTTCTCAACGATCTCCCGGAGAGGAATCTGCTGGAGTTCCTGATCGAGTTTTAACATTATCTGTTTCCCGACCTCGCTACGGCCATATGCTTCATCGGATTTTGCCTTCACGAAGACGGAATACCCGATCCCCCCCAAAGCTAAAAGAAAAAGCAGTCCGAGCGAACCAAGAAGGATAAAGACAATCCGAAAACGCTGTTCGTCCGCCCGCCGGTGATCCTTTTGATAAGACTGGAGTTTGATTTCGATTTCCGTTTGTATTTCCGAGCGAAGATCCGACAGGACGTCTCGGTAGATGCCATCCAGGCTGTCCCTCGGATTGGTTCTTGATTTGGAGGGCAATAACGGTTCTTTCTCGGACAGCTTGGGAGTGCCGTCCGAGGATGGTTTTTTGAGTGATTTCTCCGCAAGAATCGAGCTTGAGGAAGTCACGGGTAAAGTCCCCTTGGCGGGTTCCGAACCTCGAATCAGTTTTTTTTTGTAATCATCCATGCATCCTATCCCTTTCTATCACCATGCCAGATTCTCGCGACAAGATTCTCCCGGAGGCCGTCAGAAGAAAAGTTATTGTAACCTTTCGATCAGTGATAAGCAACTACTTAGGCATCTTCTTTTACTTAGCTTTGCGATTCGAAAACCCAAGGACCCGTCTCCTTACAAAACTATCCTGGATTCATTTCCGATTTCCGTAAGGAATGTTAGAATTAAGTACCCGTACGGAGGAAGGGATATCGATCTAAAGCGGTATGAAAAATTTTGAGGATGAGCTTTCGGTAGCTCCAGCCTTTTTTTTGGGCAAGGAGTACCAAATCGCCGGATTCCGGAGAAAGTCCAGGGAGAGGATTGACCTCCAAAAAATAAAATTGTCCTTGGGGGTTGACCCGAAAATCAAACCGTGCCAAGTCTCGCAGGCGCATAGCCCTATAAAGAGAAATTACTGATGCCCTGATGGTTTTTTCGATTTTAGGACAAATCTGGGCAGGGTATTGATAGGTTACCAAATCTTTCCACTTACGTTT
>JAMWDC010000238.1 GCA_023819025.1 Candidatus Omnitrophota bacterium
GAGAGGTCCGCTATACGACATGGCCGGAGCCGCTAATCGTTATGGCGGAAATGTGGAGGACGGATCCGCCGACGAATGGAGGTGGAGATTCCGCCGTCAGAAAGGTACTGCGGGCATAACCGCAAAGTTCCATGGAGATACGTCAGGGAATCGATATTGTTGAAATCCGCCGGATGAAAGACGCCTGCGAGCGTCACGGCGAGCGCTTTTTGAAAAGGGTATTTTCCATCGGCGAGCGGTCTTATTGTGAAAGCAAGCGCATGAAGTACGAGCATTATGCTGCCCGCTTTGCAGCCAAGGAGGCCGTATTGAAAGTTGTCAAGGCCAGCCGCGCAGAACGGTATCGATTCCGCGACATCGAGGTCCGGCGCCATCCCACGGGCAAGCCTTACATTCATCTTTTGCCTGCGGTGCGCAAGCGTTTGGGACTGCCGTCTGAATATCAGATGGAATTGTCGCTTGCCCATGAACGCGAATATGCGGTTGCAGCCGTTATCTTAATCCTTCCGGACCTGACAAGAAAATCGAGCGGAAAAACGAGAAACAAGTAATGAGTTGTTCCAGTTCCTTCCCCTGTTTTCTGAAGGGGGGCAGGACAGTTGGGTATCAAAAACCCTACTTTCTCCCTCCACTTTCATAAATCAAGGGGAGGGTAACCGGAGCAACGCACAAGTAGCCGGCAGGGGCTAGGTCTCCTCTCCCTGCGAAGTAAAGTAAGACAGAACCACGGAGTTCCGTTTTTAAGTTTGCAATGTTTTTATGAAACGTATTCTCATTGTTAATGCGGATGACTGTAATTTAACCCAAGGCGTTACCGAAGCGATTTTAGACTGTCATGATCGGGGGATCGTTACCAGCACGACTATTCTTGTGAATCTGCCGGTGGATTCAAGAATGGTTCGTGAGACAAAAAAAAGGCAATCGCTCGGTATCGGCATCCATCTCAACATTACCTTGGGAAGGCCGGTTTCAAATCCCAAGAAGATTAAGTCGCTCTTGGATCCCTCCGATTGTTTCAGGAAGTTTCAATCCCTGCTGAAGCCTCCACGGCCGAAGGCGGACGAAATTTTCCACGAATATCAAAGTCAAATCGAGCTCTTCCAAAAAATATTTGGCCGGAGACCGACTCACGCGGATACTCACCATCAGGTTCACGATGATCCGTATTTTTTCCAAGTCATCATCCGTGTAGCGAGAGAAAACCGGTTACCGATCCGGCGGTCCCAACTGATGCGGCAGTCCGGGTTGTTGAAAAAGACGGGGGTTCGATCCACCGATTTTATTTTTGGGAATCTTCGCCCCGAGGGGCATTGGACATCCGAGGCGGTTCGTGCGATCTTGCCGAATCTCCCCAACGGGATCAGCGAAATCATCTGCCATCCCGGCCGGAATGATTCGGATTTAAAGTCGATCAGTTCGTTTACGGCGGGCCGGGAAACAGAATGGCGGATTTTTCGTTCTAAGCGGTTGAAGGCTGCTGTCCAGCGATCAGGTATTGTGTTGAGTCATTACGGATTGTATGATACCGGCTAAGTAGCCAATCTTAAATCTTTTGATATTGCACCTGCCTCCTTGTCCGTCATGACGATGGCGGATACCCGCCTGTCAGATGGCGGGTAGGTGTTCTCGGGTAGAAAAGGGGGGAATCTGTCACAAAGAAGGCGGATCCGTCCACGCTGTATGCCGGAGATAAAAAAGGTGAGGGGGTGAAAGCACGAATTGATGTGCTGTATTAATAGTTGTTTTGTTGAAATACTTTGTCTGAAGCATGCTCGCAGGACTCCATGCTTGGATGGGATAAGTATTATATGAATATCCTTCTGACGAATGATGACGGTATCCATGCGCCGGGTTTGAGGGCTTTGCTGGCAGGGATGCCATCAGACGTTCGTACCTTTGTCGTCGCACCGGCGAGTGAGCGTTCGGCCTGCAGTCATTCGATTTCCCTTGGGCAGAGACTGCGGGTGGATGAACATGTCCGCAATGGGATTGCTGAATATACGGTTCACGGAACCCCTGCGGACTGTGTCAAATTTGCGCTTTCAGAATTAAGGCATCTCGGGCCGGATTTGGTCATTTCAGGGATCAATCAAGGTGCGAATACCGGCGTCAGCGTTTATTATTCGGGAACCATTTCGGCTGCCAGAGAAGCGTTGATTAACGGCGTCCCTGCCGTTGCAGTTTCCGTTTGCAGCAAGCTTACGAAAGATTACTCGGCTTCTTTAGCCATCACTCGGCGTTTGATCGAAGGTTATGCCTCCCATTGGTTCCCCAAACAGGTCATGTTGAATGTGAATGTCCCGCCCCTTCCGGAAAATAAAATCGCCGGCATTAAAATAACCAAGCAGGCGGCGTCCCGTTTTATCGAAGAAATCATCCGGGATGATGAGGGGGACGGAAAAAAGATTTTTACTTTGGCAGGCCAGATTGAGCTTGTTGATCCCGACGGTACGAGTGACGAAGAAGCTGTAACGCAAGGTTTTGTTTCCATCACGCCCTTAAAGTTAGACTTGACGGATTATCAGGTCATGGAGCGGCTTAAACAATGGGCGCAAAAGATGAAGGACAGGGAAGTCTGAAAGCAAGGAAGGGTGACAGGGACTCGTTTATTTTGTGAGAGTGCCGTCGAGGGTTTCAAAAATGATTGTTACCAGATTCTGGCACTTGGGACATTTGATTTGCTTGAAGGCCTGGATGTTTTCGTGCTTCGGGCGGTACATGATGGAGAGAATTTTGGTGGTAAAATTTCTCTCATCACCCGCCCATTGACATGCCGAACACGTATAAAGGGGTTTCACATTATGTCTCCGCGTGCTATAGTGTACGTGATTAATGCGTCTAAAGTGATCGGCTTTCCCGGCAAAAACCTTGAGTTTGGTTTCTGAGGTTGGTGCGATTTAGAGGCTTTACCTTTGCGGGAACTGGCCGATAAGTGAATGATTTATTCCGCACCACAAGAGGGTGTCGGTATGAAGCCGTGGGGGCGGGGTCAAGCGACCTCGGCTCCATGCCACGGTCTCATGAGAAACTAAGGGAGGGTAAAGATGAAAAAACTTGTGACATTAGTTTTGGTTTTGAGTCTGGTCCTTGTGGCCGTTCCGGCCTTTGCGCAGGCGCCTCAGGCACAGACCCAACAGGAAAAGAATGCGTACTTGGATAACATGAAGAATGATTTCGTCCGGGGGTTTAAAAACGTTGTCGGTGCACCTCTTGAAATCCCAATTACGATCCAGGATTACCACAAAAAAGAAGGACGTCCTGTCATACGTCACATTGCCGGACTCATTGACGGCGTTTTTCAAGGCGTGGTTCGTTTCGGTAGCGGTGCTTGGGATTTCATCGCGGCAGTGATACCCGACCATCAGGAGGGCATGCCGGTCGATCCGGAAACACTGTTTTAAGTTTAAAATAAAAGTAAGAAAAATAAAGCTTCGATAATAAAAGGGCCAGGTTACTTGGTGAACTGGCCCTTTTGTCTAGATGTGGTCCGTTTTTCTGATTGTTTCAAAATCCGTTTTCAATTATGATACGATCCACTCGCGTGGGCCGGTTCTGATAGAAATCATCGGGACTGCTCAGTCAAGATAGAGAAGCGGGCAGTGAAATCGGTTGCCGCGAAGTGACTTGGTTTTTGTCCGTAATATTATGCGGGCCGGTAGTTCAGTTGGGAGAACGCTACATTCGCATTGTAGAGGTCAGGGGTTCAACTCCCCTCCGGTCCACA
>JAMWDC010000239.1 GCA_023819025.1 Candidatus Omnitrophota bacterium
AATAAACTTTATCTCGAATTTGGCGGGAAACTTCTCTTCGATTATCATGCCGCACGGGTTCTTCCGGGTTTTGATCCGAATGTCAAAATGCGGCTTTTGCAGAAACTTAAAGATAAGACAGATATTATTCTCTGTATTCACGCCGGCGATATCGAGCGCAGAAAACTTCGCGCGGATTTCGGGATCACCTACGACGCAGACGCCTTTAAGCTGATCGACGATTTAAAGACCTGGGGAATCGATGTGAAGGCCGTAGTGATTACGCGTTTTGCGGATCAGCCGGCGGCTAGGATCTTTAGAAATAAGCTCGAACGGCGCGGTATGAGGGTTTACACCCACCGTTTCACAAAGGGGTATCCGACGGATGTCGATACCATTGTCAGCCCGGAAGGATACGGCGCCAATGACTATATCGAAACCCAAAACCCTTTGGTGGTCGTCACAGGCCCCGGCCCGGGCAGCGGAAAACTTGCCACCTGCCTCTCACAGCTTTATCACGATTACACGCACGGTCTTAAGAGCGGTTACGCGAAATTCGAAACCTTCCCGATCTGGAACTTACCGCTGAAACATCCCGTGAATGTGGCCTATGAGGCGGCGACGGCAGATCTGGGCGACGTTAATATGATCGATTCATTTCACCTTGAAGCTTACAAAAAAACCGCGGTGAACTATAACCGGGACCTCGAAATTTTCCCCGTGCTTCGGCGGATCCTGAAGAAGATCATGGCCAACCACTCCGTGTATAAATCACCGACGGATATGGGTGTTAATTGTGCCGGCTTTGGGATCACCAATGATGAAATCGTACGCAAGGCGGCTGTGCAAGAGGTGATTTCCCGTTATTTGCGTTATTCCTGTGAATATGTGATGGGCTTCGTGGAAAAGGAAGCGGTTCAGCGGGCCGAGCTTTTGATGAAAGAACTGGATGCAAAACCGGACGATCGCAGGGTCGTGACTCCGGCCCGGGAAGCTGCCCAGGAAGCACAGAGAAGCGGTAAGGGCAACAAGGGAATTTTTTGCGGTGCGGCGATTGAGTTGCGGGACGGGACGATTGTAACGGGGAAAAATTCGCCCCTCATGCATGCCGCTTCAAGTCTTGTTTTAAATGCCATCAAAAAACTTGCCGGGATTCCGGATCATCTGCATCTGCTTTCGCTGGGGATCATCGAATCCATCGGTCGTTTCAAACAGGACATCTTGGGATCCCATGCCGTCAGTTTGAACCTTGACGAGATCCTGGTGGCTCTCAGTATTAGCGCGGCGACCAATCCCACCGCTCAAATGGCTATGGGGAAACTCAAGGAACTGAACGGCTGTGAAGCCCACATGACGCATATCCCCACCTCCGGCGATGAGAAGGGGCTGAAGAAACTCGGGATCAACTTAACCAGCGACACGGATTTTTCAACCGTCAGCCTTTTTGAAGCCTAAACAAAACAGTTCTATGAAATCCTATCGATTGTTCTCCGGATGCAGTGTCATCGTGATCGACTTTTCGGAATGATCGCGGGGCATTTAAATTTCGAATTGACACGTCTTTTTGATCTGAGTAAAGTCAACTCGTTACCGTTCAAAGAACAAGGCTATTTCACGATAGCCGTCATACAAAGGGAGGGGATTATGCGAAAGACCCGTCTATTCGCCTTTTCCCTCCTGATAGCGATCCTCCTCATCTGTTCTTCTTTGGTTTATTCCCGCAATTGGAAAACCAGCGATTCCGATCTGCCCAAGGAGCTTCAAGGACTGACTCAGGACCAGTTGAATATTATCAACAAAACCAAGGAACTCAATCCTTCAAATCCGGATTATCAACTAAAATCCAAAAAACAATTTTCGAAAGAACTCTTCAACTTAATTTCTGCCCAAGGGCTTTTCCTCAACCGTAAGGAGAGGGCCATCTTCAAGGTAAGGGAGGATCGCCAGATAGCCATTGATGCCGTGGCATACGGCATCGGTACGGACCGCTTCCTTGTACGGATTCAGAATAAGTCCTCCGATTGCACCTTCGGGATGGGCCAGAAAAAAAGTATTTTCCTCGGTATAGGTGTTTTGAATCAGCCAGCGAATGATTTTGACCACGGCTGTCTTGAATCTTTCGCAGGATCCCCATCCGTTTTCTGTGCAGGTTTGATGGACCTCGGTTAAGACTTCATTGACCCAGCCGTTTCCGCTGGCCCAGCAGTACTCCCATCCGCCGTAGCTTAAGATATCAAACGGGTCATTCCTCTGCCGCTCGAGAATTTTTTCGGAGGCATTCAAGATCGTTTGTCGGTAAAGCTCCTCGGAATTCACTTTCGTGAAGTCCAAAAGGGACATCATCACCCAACTGGTCGAGACGGGGTTGGGGGGTCGGAAATCATCCCCCACATAATAGTTCTGTGCCGAGGCCTTAGCGACGATTTGCTGAGCGATCCTTTGGGCTGCGTCGTAATATTTTTTGTCCTGGGTCACACGGAAAAGTCGCGATAACGCGGAAAGAACCTGCCCATTATAAAGGAAGGAATATTTTTCGGGTGAGATCCATGTCCCCTCCTTCAGATACGTTTGCGACATAACCATACCGTCAGGACGGACCATGGTCAGGAGCCAGTCTCCCGCACGTTTTGCCGCCTCAAGATAGATCGGATCTTGGGTACGCCGGTCCAGCTCCAACAGTGTAAAAATTGTTTTAGAGGCGGTCCCGACCACAAAACGAGGTTCTTTGGTATCGGTTTCAAGATCGTAGGAGTAGTGAAAAGCACCATAAGTCGTTTCGTTTGGATTCAGGTTTTGCATGGAGAGGATAAAATTCGCGATGAGAGGGATTCGTTTCTCGATTTCGAGATCGCGTCCCCTGTCGTTTATCTTCATGAGTGTCAGGAGGGTGGATGCGGAGTAAATGGTGCGGAGGCGCTTCTCGAACGCCCCCGGGATGGCCTTGTACTTTTTTGGAAATCCGTATTTGACTGGATGCATGGCGCGCAGGAGGTATTGTTTTCCGGCCTGGATCTTCTCGAAGATAAGAGATTTATCGACATAACGTATAGGAACAATATCTCCGAGGAGTTCTTTGCCTTGCCCGTTATATTCGATCATGGAAAGTGATAGGCCCGACGAATTTGTAAGCGAAACCTTAAAGCGGCCCTGCCGGAGGAGGTTCGGTTCCGACCGGATGCCGGTCTGAATTTCGAGGGCTTGCCGCGTTGCCTCACCAAGGGCCTTTGTTAATTCAGGAGCTTCTGCATCACCCTTTCCCCGCAGGAAGCCGCCTTCATAGAATTCCACGACGGCCCGCCAATCCTCGCCCCAATCCAGGGCTTTTGGGGGGTTGGTTGGCTTTGCTAGGAGAGGATGTTCGGCGGTCTTGCGGACAAATTCGACCACCTGATTCCTGAATATTTGGGGCGTGAATGAGTCTGCTTGATCTTCGGCATTGCGCTGGCTGCAGCTTGATCGTAGGGGTAAAATCAGACAGGATGCGACAATGATAAGAACCGCAGTCGATCGGGTCGTAAAACAGAATGTTATTTTTCTCGGCATCGGGATACTCCTCTCAGACATACATTCTCATCAACGACAATGAATATACCTTTTTTTCAGGCTCGCTTGAATAAAATCTTTTCACCAGCGCGGGTTAGACATAGAATGTCCGGGATGGACATTTTCACCAGCGCGGGTTAGACATAGAATGTCCGGGATGGACATTTTCACCAGCGCGGGTTAGACATAGAATGTCCGGG
>JAMWDC010000240.1 GCA_023819025.1 Candidatus Omnitrophota bacterium
GTTTCCGGAAAGAGATGCAAGATCTCCAAAGGTGCCGGTTCCGAAAGTGTTAATCGATCCGCTCACGTTGACCAGTGATTGAACATTCAGGTTGCCGTCTGAAACGATGTCTCCCGTAATTCTGGCAAGCTGACCGACTCGAGTGTCACCCGCGGAGTACAGATCCCCGGCTATCACTAATGCGTCCAGATCCAAACTATAACCTGCATCGGACGCAGGCTTATGGGTCCCCACTTTGCCTGTATAAACTCCGTCTGGGTCTGAGGTATCCTGGATTTTCGAATTTTCACCGATTCGAACCTGGCCGGCGGCATAGACGGCAAAATCCGAATACGTTAACACCGCGAATGCGGGCCGTGAAAGGACAGCCAATGAGATGAAAGCGATCATTCCAACAGCGAACCGCGGCAAGATGTCCATTTTTCTTTCATGCGTTTTGGATATAAACAGTCTGAGATTACAACCCGACCCCGCGTCGTATATTTCCCGTAACACAAATCATGCCAACGATGAGAAATTCTCTGAATTTAATCTTCCCTTGGAATCACAGGAAAAAATCTTGTACGGTCTCGATAGATTATCGGCGAGATCAATTTACGCAACACGAAATTATCAGAGAAGTTGTGATGGTCGACGAACCGACCACAAACCTTTTTTTCAAAATAAAATTCAAATCGGTATGACGAATCAATACCAATAATGAACACGGGATATTAAACCTTATAAGCACTTTTTAAGAAGGGGGTTTTGGTGATTTTTTTAAACACAAAGTTCAACAAATTTAGCAAACGACCATACGTTCGGAAGATCTCGGAAGATCACGCACACTTCATGAATTGATTCAAACCGCACCTTGTTCCCGCAACAGTTCGGCAACAGATTTTGCAAGCATTTGATAACCTTTTTCGTTGGGATGAATCTGATCCGATCGAAGCAATGGATCGGACAAAATCCTGCTCAAAATTTGTTTCGCATAAGGGACATCCTCCTCCCTGGCGAGTTTGCTGTAAAAAGAGGCGTCCCTAAGCAAAAGTCCCGGGTGTGGAACACCGATAAGAACAACGTCTGCACCCCGGCTTTTCGCCATATGTATCATCTTCCGGAGTTGATCGACAATAATCCTCTCATCCACGTGTCTTAACATGTCATTACCGCCTTCGCAAAGAATCACGAGCGCCGGTTGATCTCGATTCAGCCATTCGCGAAGGCGCTCAAGCCCTTCGGAAGTTTGTTCCCCCGGTACTCCGCCGTTCACGACCTGCCGCTGAATGATTGTCTCCAAAACCGAAGGATAACTTTGATCGGGAAGAGCGGCTCCGAGACCAAATGTAATGCTGTCACCGAAACACAAAACCGTATCCTCCGGCTCCAGCATACGGAGTGGAGATTTTTTCGCGCATCCCGAAAATACGATCGACAAACAAAGAATGGTGAACAGGAGGCTTTTTGTCATTTTGAAATTTGAACCCGCTCCGGCGAAGTCCTACCTTTTGTCTTTTATTTTCGAAGAGAAGAAAACAACTCGGAATAGTTCAAGAGGGATTGCACCACTTTTTCTGTCAAAATCCATAGCGCAACGGCAAGGGCGATCGCGAGGACCGTGGTGACAACTTTGGCTTTCATACTGTATCGTCGGTTCCACCACACCAGCGGCAAGGCCAAAGGGCCGACCACCAGGAAACATAGCACCACAAAAGAAGTCTTCAGATACCACGGTTCCTGTTTCGGCCGGGCCAAAAATTCCCCACAATGTCTGCATTTGACGGCTCCATCCTGAATTTTTTCGGCACAGAAGGGGCACTTTTCCATTTTTCTACCGCAGATCAAGATTTTTCCTTTCCGTAAATCTTTTCGCGCGATTTCCAGAAGGGGCACCACTGACCATGCCACTTCATGAATCTACCGAACCACGTATGCTGTTTTTCCCTGGCATACCGGCACAATGGGCAATGTTCACACCGATAAGCCATAAATCTGACAAGCCAATTACATTCCTTGGATGGTTGCTCTAAGCTTTCCGCTTCCACAATGATATTCCTCTTCGATCGGTCCTCCAGGCTCACCCTAACCCGCCATTCTCGAAACAATAAATGAGCATTCCTTTGAAAAGCCGAGGTCCCAAAATGGATGCCGTAAGGATTGCCTAATTATCGGAAAACCGGAATTTTCTACGTTCCAAGAGTAACTGCAGATATACCTGAACCTCTTTGGGCAAACGGATTTCTCCTCTTTCAAACTTTGCCAAGGTTGCTACGGTAATCCCTGAGATGCGGGACAGGTCAGCTAATTTGACGTTTCTTTTCCTCCGGAGCACTTTAAATTCGGCCGGTGTCATTTGTCAGTCAATCCCTTTGCTTTGTAACAGGTCCATGGAAGCCGCAGTTTTCGGTCATTCCCATCGACCGTACTTTTTTGTTTGTGCATTCTAGGCAATTGTATAGAATACAGCGTTCCTGAAAATTGCTCAACCCGAAGATTCAAAAAGATTCAAAACAGTTTAAGGATTCTCCAGACTAAAAGGTCGGTCCCTTGGGAAGGGAAACATCATGTTGCCTATCGCCCCCCTCATGATCGAGCATCGTGTCATCGAACGCATGATCCGTCTGATGAAGGACGAACTCCGACATATCCGATCAACGGATTCTCCTCACCTTGGTTTTCTGGAAGCAGCCGTAGATTTCATCCGCACCTATGTTGACCAGTGTCACCACGGCAAGGAAGAGGATATCCTTTTCGGGAATCTTCAGAAAAAAAAGCCAGCCTCCCAACTCACCACGGTCATGAACAAACTGATCGAAGAGCACGCCCAAGGAAGAGAAACAGTTAAAAAACTTGTCGAGGCTAAAAATCGTTACTTGAACGGCGATCTAAGCGCCGCAAAGGATATGGCCGTCCAAATCGAATTTCTCATAGAGTTTTATCCAAGGCACATTGATAAGGAGGACAACCATTTTTTTCAGCCGTGCATGGATTATTTCACCGACGATGAACGGGGGATGATGTTAAAAGCATTCTTCGTTTTCGATCAGCGACTGATTCACCGAAAATACAAAGACCTCGTCGAAAATTTTGAAAAAAACGGACTCAACCTGCAAAGTTAAGAAGTCGAGGGAGAAGGCGATGAAAAAATATCAGTGCACAGTATGCAATTATATCTACGATCCTGCCAAAGGAGATCCTGCCAACGGGGTTATGCCAGGGACCGCATTTGAAGACCTCCCCGACAGCTGGGTTTGTCCGGAATGCGGCGTGCCTAAAAGCGACTTCGCACCATACGAAGAGTGATAACGGCCAAATAGAGAGACTTTCAAATTTAAAATTTTGAATTCTGCGTTTTATCGCAAGCCAATCGATCTTATATCGAGGGACCCTTATCTTCTTGCTTCTTCGGTATGACTGATCCAACCAGATCACGGTCAGATTGCGGGAAGTCTCCAACACACAACTCGAATCCCATCAATAATCCTCCCAGAGATGCCGGTCCACGTATTGGGCGAGGATTTCCTGAACTTTCTCGGGCGGCGGGCTCAAAAAATAATGGTGCATAATCGCATGCGCCACCTCATGGGCAAAGATCCCGTCAGTGACCTTATCCGCATAAACCCGGATTGAGCGGTTCTCGGGGACATACGCAGCAATATGGCCCTCCTCGTAAACAGGATAAAGCTCGATGTGAAGTTTAAAATTTGCGGGATGCATATCGAGAATCGTC
>JAMWDC010000241.1 GCA_023819025.1 Candidatus Omnitrophota bacterium
CAAGGCCCTGCTCTTTCTTGGGGCCGGAAGCGTGATCCACGGCACCGGGATCCAGGACATCCGCGAAATGGGAGGCCTTTTCAGGAAAATGAAATCCACAGCCATGACCTTTATCATCGCCGCGTTGGCGATTTCGGGAGTCCCGCCGCTTTCGGGATTCTGGAGCAAAGATGAAATCCTCGTGACAGCCTATGAATCGGGCGCAACGGCCGTCTACTGGATCCTCTTGGGGACCGCCTTTATGACGGCGTTTTATATGTTCCGCCTCGTTTTCCTGACCTTTTTCGGTCAAGCCCGAAATCCCGAAATCCACGCACACGAATCTCCGACCGTGATGACTCTGCCGCTGTGGATCCTTGCCGCAGGTTCGATCGTCATAGGATGGCCGGGATCTTCCTGGATGCATCACTGGTTTCAGAATTTTCTGGGGCCAGGGATAGCGGGAATCGGTGGGTATGGCCATGCGAAAGCCGTCGTCCATCCCGAAGTCATGACCGCCTCGATGGTTGCCGGCGCAAGCGGGATTATCCTCGCCGCCCTCATTTATTTGGGAAATCCCGGCTGGGCTGAAGGGCTGAGCAAGGTCTTTCGTCTTCTCTATCAAGTTTCCTTCAATAAATTTTGGATCGATGAAATTTATTCTGTCGGCATCGTCCAACCGTTCCACGCACTTGCCCGTATTCTATTCCATTTCGACCTGTCCGTGATCGACGGTGCGGTGAACGGAACCGGATCCAATACGCTTTTGGGCAGCCGTATCCAAAACTGGATTGATCAATATATTGTAGACGGGGTTGTAAATTTTGTGGGCCTCATGACGAGGTTCACAAGTGCCGTCTTGCGCCGGATTCAGACAGGATTGATTCAAAGCTATCTTTTACTCGTTTGTTTGGGCTTATTAATACTGATACTCTTTGAAATGAAATAGAAACGGTTTTGTAAGGTATACCCCCGCTAGCAGTTATTGAACGTCATTGCGAGGAGTCCCGCCACGGCGGGACGGCGAAGCAATCTTGTAACCTGAGATTGCTTCGCTCACTGCGTTCGCTCACAATGACAGATAAACAAGTTGCGACACCTTGTGAAACCGGTTTTGAGAAATCGGAGGAAGATATTTATGGAATCACATTTATTATCCTGGATTATTTTTACCCCACTCATTGGGGCGGTCCTGGTTCTGCTGGTACCCCGCGCTTCGACGTCTTTTATTAAATGGATCGCGACGGTTGCAACCCTCATGGCCCTTGGGTTCACGGCCGCGGCGTGTCTGAAATTCGATCCTGCAAACCCCGGTTTTCAGATGGTGGAAAACGCGGTATGGATCCCGCAATTTAATGTCCATTATTTTGTCGGCATGGACGGCGTGAGTTTTCCGATGGTGATTTTAACCTCCCTGATCTCGGTCCTGGCCTGTATCGGTTCTTTCGGGATCCGGGAACGGGAGAAGGAATATTATTTTCTTTATCTTGTTCTCGAGGTGGGAATCCTCGGGACATTCTTGGCGCTGGATTTATTCCTTTTCTACGTCTTCTGGGAGATCGTGCTTGTCCCCATGTATTTTCTGATCGGGATCTGGGGCGGACCGGCCCGCGAATATGCGGCGATTAAATTCTTCCTATATACGCTGGCTGGAAGCCTATTCATGCTTCTAGGAATCCTTGCCGTGTATTTTACGTCCGAGCCTCACACCTTTGATTTAATCAAACTTACAAGTTCGAAGTTCGGCCTCGGTTTCCAGAAGATCGTCTTCCTGGCCTTCTTTTTGGGATTCGCGATCAAGGTCCCGATCTTCCCGTTCCACACCTGGCTGCCGGACGCACACGTGGAAGCACCCACCCCGATCAGTGTCATCCTGGCAGGTCTTCTATTAAAAATGGGGACCTACGGGTTTTTCCGGTTTAGTTATCCCCTGTTCCCCGAAGCCGCTCATTGGTTCCGTCCGTATATGCTCATCCTAGCCCTGATTGGAATCATCTACGGCGGTTTTGTCGCACTGGCTCAAATTGATTTCAAAAAAATGGTGGCCTATTCCAGCGTGAGCCACATGGGATTTGTCCTGCTCGGGCTTGCCGCGATGAACACGAATGGATTCAACGGCGCACTCCTGCAGATGTTTAATCACGGAACGATCACCGGGGGTTTGTTTTTGCTGGTGGGTGTTCTCTACGACCGCGCGCATACAAGGGACCTTAACGGGTTTGGCGGGATCGGCGTCCGGATGCCCGTGTACGCCGGTATTCTCACTTATTTTTCCATGGCCTCGCTGGGACTCCCGGGTTTAAGCGGCTTCATCAGCGAATTCATGGTACTCCTGGGCGGGTTCCAATATCAGAAATTATTTGCGGCCCTGGCGTGTGTCGGAATCATTTTGTCGGCGACTTATCTTCTATATATGATCCAGCGCGTCCTGCTGGGCGAACTCAATCCCAAGTGGGAAACCCTGCCCGACGTGAATCTTCGGGAAGTGGTCACCCTGGCGCCGCTGGGCGTAATCATTTTGTTGGTCGGGATCTATCCCAGAATCATTCTTCACTATATGGAACCGACGCTGAAGGCACTGCTTGCAGCCGTCGGGGTGGCGGCGTGAGAAATTCAAAAACAGGCCGCACGTCGAGGGCCATCCCATCCGGGGCCCGCGACACGCGGAGCGGTAAAAGGAAGGTAACGAAATGAACGCGGTTGACAGTCTGAAATATTTTATTCCGGAAATGTTTCTTCTGGCCGGAGCGTTTCTTGTGCTTTTTCTTGATTTCTTCGTCAAAAACAAAAAGATCCTTTTTATTTTAAGTCTTTTTATCCTTAGTACCACCGCATATCTTGCAAAATCCCATTCGCAGTTCTATCCGCTCTTTTACGGATTCTTCGGATTGGATTTCTTTACACATTTCTTCCGATACGCCGCGCTGGGGATGGTTGCCGTAACTCTTCTTGTGTCCCTCGCTTATAAACCGCTTAAACAAAATCAGGGTGAATACGTCTCACTCTTCCTTTTCATGACTTTCGGTTTGATCATGATGGCCGCGTCTTTAAATCTCTTGATGATTTATATGGCCATTGAGTTTGTTTCGATCCTTTCTTATATCCTGACCGGATTCCTCAAACACGACACGCGCGCCAACGAAGCGGCCATGAAATATCTTCTATTCGGAAGCGTTTGTTCTGGAATCATGCTCTTCGGAATGTCGTACCTTTTCGGCATGGCCGGGTCCCTCGAACTTTCCGCCATCCGCACAAAAATCGTCCAACCCGATTTCTCCGGAATCGGCCTGACGGCCTTTTTCCTTGTCATGACGGGACTTGGATTCAAAATCTCCATGGCACCTTTCCATATGTGGGCACCGGATGTTTACGAAGGCGCACCCACGCCGGTTACGGCATTTCTAACGGTCGGACCCAAAGCCCTGGGGTTTGCGGTGATGATCCGAGTGTTATCGATCGCCTTTCCGGATTCCTGGTCTCAGTGGAATTCGGTCATTACGGCCCTTTCGATTCTCACGATGACGCTCGGCAATGTCATTGCGATCAGTCAGACCAATATCAAACGGCTGCTCGCTTATTCGAGCATTGCGCAGGCAGGATATATTTTGATGGGGATCGCGGTCTTCTCCGAGATCGGATTAAGCGGAGTCTTTGTTTACTTGACAGCTTATATTTTCACAAACCTCGGAGCCTTTGTGGTTGTCCTCATTGCCTCGAATCATTCGAACACGG